>NZ_JBJURL010000213.1:0-533 GCF_046097905.1 Pseudarthrobacter sp. NKDBFgelt
GGCGGGGGCGGCAACGGGGCCGGGATCCTGTTGTTCCCCGCCGTCCTGGCCTTCCATTTCGGGAAGCCGGAGGGTGAATGTGGATCCCTGCCCTGGCTGGGACCACAGGGTCACCTCGCCGCCGTGGTTGGAGGCCACATGCTTGACGATGCTCAGGCCCAGGCCGGTGCCGCCGGTATGGCGGGACCGTGCCGAGTCCACCCGGTAGAACCGTTCAAAGACGCGTTCCTGGTCCTCGGGGCTGAGTCCCTCACCCTGGTCCGTCACAGAGATGGAGACCAGGCCTTCCCTGCTGCGGACGCCAATCCCCACCCGGGTGTTTTCCGGGGAGTAGCGGATGGCGTTGTCGATCAGGTTGCGGAGCGCGGTGACCAGCAGGTCCTGGTCTCCGAAGACCTTCGCGTCGGTCCGCCCGCCCACCACGATCCGGATGTTCTTGCTCTCCGCCGGAAGCTGGGAGCGGTCCACCGCCTCGGCTATGACGGCATTGACGTCAACCGGCCTGCCCTGCTGCGCCACGCTGGCCCCCTGCA
>NZ_JBJURL010000214.1:0-531 GCF_046097905.1 Pseudarthrobacter sp. NKDBFgelt
GCCCTAGTGCAGCAACCGTCGCAGCGCCTCAGCTTCGTCGCGAAGCGAGTTGATGGCCGCCAGTAGGAAAAGGGCGCGGCGAAGATGGACCGCCCCATTGGAGCCCGCCCGTTGAGCGGCGGCGGCGGCGTCAACCTCCTGATTCAACAGGCTGACCCGTTCTTCGATATGGCTCTCGATCTCAGCGAGCTTGGCTTTGGCGGTCGCGTTCATCGCGACCAAAGAGCGGAGAGGCCCGGAGGGTTCCCTGTCGTGAGCGCACGAAAAAGCCCGGCGCGGGGCCGGGCTATATCGTAGGCCAGAGAGCCGCAATCGCGCGGCATGCGCTCTCTAGATCATTCATGCGCCTCACGTTCGCGGTCGGCGCGGCGAACACTTCCCCGTGCTGCACGTCTATGGACAAGCAAAGGCGGTTTGCCGGCGTCCGATCAGACTGGTTGTTCTGGTCGAGGAGCCGTCGAGCCAACGTCGCCACGTACAGACCCATCTCTCTCCGGCGAGCCAAAGCCGCATCTGTTTCGGCGTCGGATT
>NZ_JBJURL010000215.1:0-529 GCF_046097905.1 Pseudarthrobacter sp. NKDBFgelt
TGATCTCCGCATCTTCCCATTCGGCTTGGGGTAACTCTTGTAAAGCCATTCCCGTCCATTGATTTTAACGAGCCGGATCGCCTCTAAGGCGTGGTCCCGTCCAAAAATGAGCTCAGTCATTAGTTGTCACGTATCCGTTGTAGGGCGACATCGAGGAAGCTTAAAAGAGGAACGGGTTATATGCCAGAAGCGGACCAGGCGGTTTTTCGTGGTCCCGGCTTGGTAGCTAACAAACAGGTTGGATCTAGACGCTTGTGTGGTCAACGTTCGGCTTTCTTGGAGCCGGCGGCGCCGAGCCGAGGGAACCATGTTATATGTTGTAGCATCCAAGCGATGCGCTGAGATCGGAAGGCGCTTGAATGGCCGCCGACGCGGGCAGGCAGACACCCTACCGTTATATGGAAATTTCAATGACATAGGTGTTCGCAGTTTTATCCTGACTGGCGCGCCAACAAAATCACGACTTAGCTTATCGCCCTTAACGTCAGGGACCACCCGCGGAAGCGCGCGGAAGCAGCTTGCTTCAACC
>NZ_JBJURL010000216.1:0-528 GCF_046097905.1 Pseudarthrobacter sp. NKDBFgelt
TCGCGAACGCGAACCAGGATGGCCGGCGCGCTGCGCACAGCGCGGCGATCGCGAGGCCGAAGACGAGCATCTTTGAGAAGAACAGCAGGACGACTGGAACGCCGCTGATCGCGGTCGAGACCACGGTATCCGGCGGCAACCGGCCGACCGCCACGTAGAAGCCCGCGCCAGCCGCGGAAAGGGCGGCCGCCGCAAGGAGCAGGCGGCCTTCGTTCAGCGGGATCGGCCGTGGCAGCAATGGTCTGGCGGAGCAGCGCCAGCCGAAGGCCGACATCCCGAGGCAGGCGGTCGTGAACACAAGCGTCCGCGCGAAGCCATTCTCCGGTAGGAACATGTTGTCCGTCAGACCCGGCAACTGCGGCAAGATGAACGCAACCGACATGGCGCTGGCGAGGAACGGATACTCGTAGATGCCGCCGCGCCGCCCCAGACCGCCGATCAACAAGGCGAGGCAAAGCAGCGCATAAAGGATGACCAGAGCCTGGTTCATGGGCCGGCTCCGGCGGAAGACGCCTCGGGCCGGACCAC
>NZ_JBJURL010000036.1:0-42822 GCF_046097905.1 Pseudarthrobacter sp. NKDBFgelt
CGCCGCCGTCGTCAGCGGTTCCGCTGGCTGATCAGCGCACGGGAGCTGCAGGCTGCGCGGCGTCCTCCCCGGCCACCGGCGTTCCCGGAAGCCCCGGACCGGGAACCTGGGAGGCCGGCGGGACGGCCGGCAGCTTCTTCTTCCGGGACCGCTCCCTGCTGGAGCGGCCATAGACGAGATACATGGTCACACCGGTGATGACCATCAGCAGCACCGTGTAGACGAACGTGTTGGCGACTCCGTCAACGCCCTCCGCGCCGTCGGTATTGGCCTTGATGACCAGGCCCAGCGGCTGGACCAGGGGGTGGGCCAGGAAGATCGCGGTGTCGTAGTCGTCCAGCAGGCTGTTGAAGTTCAGCGCCGTGATGGCGGCGGCCGCCGGGAGCACCAGCGGCAGGAGGATCCGCCGGAAGACGTACAAGGTCTTGGCGCCCATGATGGCCGCAGCCTCCTCCAAGGAGGAGTTGACCGAGGCGAAGGACGCCTTGAGCATGCGCAGCGTGAACGGGATCTTCACCGTGACGAACGCGATCAGCAGGATCACGGTGGTCCCGGTGAGGACTGCCCCGCCCACCAGGGGATTGGGGTGGTCGTAGCTGATGATGAGGCCCAGGGCCAGGAGCGCGGACGGCAGAATCCACGGAATGTGGAGCAGGTATTCGAAGACTGAGGCCACCCAGTTCTTGTACTTCTGCAGCAGCCGGGCCACAAACAGCAGCCCGCCCACGGCGATCAACGCCGCCAGGGCGCTGTACACCACGCTCACGATGAACGGCCGCAGCCCGGACGGCTGGGTCAGGACCCGCTGGTAGTTCTCCAGCGTGAGGCTGCCGAACACCAGCTCGCCCGTCTGGATCGCGGCGCCGTCGGCAAAGGAGTACAGCACAATCAGCACCACCGGCAGCGTGTACACCGCAAACAGCAGATAGGCCACCGCGTGGACCACCACGTTGGCCACAGGGTTGGTGATGTCCTGCTTCTGCAGCGCCGAGGAAACTTTGGACACCGAAAAATACGTGCCGCCCTTTTCCAGCCGGGACATCACGGCGAGCATCAGTATGGTGGCCAAACCCAGGATCACGGCCAGCAGCGCCGCCAGGTCCCGCGAGGTGGGGCTGTTGGTGAACGTCAGGATCATCGGGGTGATGGTCTGGAAGTCTCGTCCTCCGAGCACCTGCGGAGCGCTCAGGGCGCCGAGCCCGGTCAGGAAAGACAGGATGGTGACGGCGAACAGGGTCGGCTTGAGCATCGGCAGCACGATCCGCCGCAGGATGGTCCAGGTGGACGCCCCCAGGTTCCGGGCCGCTTCAATGGTCTGGTAGTCAACGCCTTTCAGGGCGTTGGCCACGAACAGCATGTGGTTGGTGGTGGTGGCGAACGTCATCACCACCAGGACGGCGAAGAAACCCGAGAACCACGCGGGGTCCATGCCGGGAAACACCTTGACCAGCAGGGACGTGACAATTCCCTTGTCCCCGTAGATGAACTTGTACCCGGCAGCCAGGACGATGCCGCCGTAGATGAAGGTGGACGCGTAGCCCAGGAACAGGATCCTGGAACCGCGGATCCGGAAGTAGTGCGTCACCAGGACAATGAACACACCCACCAGGTTCACCGTGATGGACAGGGCCACCGCCAGCAGGAAACTGTTGCCCAGCGCCTTCATGGCGCGTTGGGACGAGAAGAGCTTTTCCGCGGCCCGCCCGGAGAAGCTGCCGTCCGGGAAGAAGGTGGCGATCAGGACGTTGATGTTGGGCCAGACCAGGAATGCCGCGATGAACCAGGTCAGGACGGCCCCCACGATCAGTACGAAGGGGGAGCGGACCATGGCGCGAACCGCCGTGCTGCTCATGGCAGGACTGCTGCCGGGTCCCGCTGCCGAAGGGCGGCGCCTGTGTCCGGGTGGTATTGCAGAACGTGGGCAGGCTGGAGGTAGACGGTGGTTTCCGTGCCGGGGTCGTGGTGGGCGCCGCCTTCTTCCTTCACCAGGAGGCGGATGTCGGCGCCGTGGCTGCGCACCACGTACCGGCTGTGCAGGCCGTGGTAGGTGCGGGACACCACCGTGCCGGGAAGTCCGACGGCGGCTCCCCCTTCAGGCGCGGGGCTCAGGGACGCCTTTTCCACCCGCAGGTAGGAATTGGCGTCCGGGCTGAGCCCCGCCCCTGAGAGCCGGTTCAGCTCCGCCACGAACTCCGGCGTCAGGGCCGAGCTGTCCCCGATGAAGTTGCAGACGAATTCGGTGGCCGAATGGTCGTAGATCTCCTGCGGGGTCCCCACCTGCTCCACCACGCCCTTGTTGAACACGGCTACACGGTCGCTCATGGCCAGGGCCTCGTCCTGGTCATGGGTGACGTACACCGTGGTGATCCCGAATTCGCTCTGCAGGTCCTTGAGCTGCTGGCGGAGCTGGTGGCGCAGCTTGGCATCCAGGTTGGACAGCGGCTCATCCAGCAGCAGGATTTTGGGCCGCAGCACCAGGGCCCGCGCCACCGCCACGCGCTGCTGCTGCCCGCCGGACAGCTCGGCGACGTTCTTGGACAGCTGCTCATCGCTGAGTTCCACCCGCCGGGCAATGTCCCGGACCAGGCGGTCGCTGTCCGCGGGTTTCTCCTTCCGGACCCGCAGCCCGAAGGCGATGTTTTCCCACACGCTCATGCTGGGGAAGAGGGCATAGTTCTGGAACACCATGCCCACCTGCCTTTTGTCGCTGGGAAGCCGGGTGACGTCCTTGCCGTCAACGTGCACTGTGCCGTTGGAAGGCTGGATGAAGCCCGCCAGCGTGCGCAGCGCCGTCGTTTTCCCGCAGCCGGACGGCCCCAGGAGGGTGAAGAACTCCCCCGGAAGCACGTGCAGGTCAAGGCCCGGGATGGCGGTGAAATCACCAAAGGAAACTTCGATGTTGTCCAAGCGGATCATGGCAAACCTGTCTGATGAAGCAAGCAGCTGGGTGGACGGGGCCGGCACTGTGCCGGGTTAGGTCATGTACTCCAGCTCGATCTTCTCCACCCAGGCGCCCATGTTCTCCTGCACGAAGTCCCAGTCGATGTCCTGCTGCTTGAGGTCCGCGAAGAAGTCCACTACCTCGGGATTGGCCTGGGCTTCGGCCTCCTTGTTCACCGGCATCGCGTTGAACTGTTGGGCAAACTCGCCCTGGACTTCGGCGCTGCCGAACCAGTCGATGAACTTCTGGGCCTGTTCCTTCTTTTCCGTGCCCTTCACCAGCGCGATCTGTTCCACGGCCAGCGGGACGCCAACGGACGGGACCACTGTTTCCACGTTGACGTTGAAGGACTTTTCGCGTTCGGCGATGATCGAGGACGGCATCTGGCCCATGTCCACTTCACCGGCCGCGATCCGGGCAAAGAGGTCGGTCTTCGCAACGGCGGGGCTGCCGTTCTGGAAGTACTGCTCCACCTGCTTCCAGCCTTCGTCCGAGACGCCAAGGTCGCCGGAGTCGTCCTGGTAGCGGCTGAGGATTCCGGCGAAGACCAGCTGTGCCGTGGCGGTGCCCAGGCCGGTTACCCGCTCGTAGCGGTCTTTGAAGTCGTCCTTGGTCCACAGGTCGGTCCAGTCCTGCGGGGCGTTGTCCGCGGGGATCTTGTCCGAGTTGTAGCCGAGGAGGATGGCCTGCTTGACCAGCGGCCAGTACGTTTCGCCGTCGCCCAGTTCTTTGTCCACCTCGCCCGCCCACGACGGTTCGTAGGCCTCCAGGGCGTCCTCGGCCTGGATCTGCGAGAAGTACATGTTGTTGAGCCCGAAAGCGACGTCGGCGATGGGGTTGTTCTTTTCCGCGATCAGCTTGTTGGTGGCGTCCGCACCGCCCGCGCCGACGATCTCGATCTTGAAGCCGGCCTCGGCGGCCTTGGCGGTCCACCATTCCCCGCGGCCCTCACCGTTGGAGTTGGTGTAAACCACCAGGGTGTCCCCGGAACCGCCTGCCGGGGCTGAGGCATCACCGGATGCTCCCGGCGATGCTTCACTTCCGCCGCATCCGGCAAGAAGGGTGACGGCGACGGCGGCGGCAACCAAAGTCTTCAAAGTACGCACGATCTGGACTCATTTCTGGACTGGAATCGGAGCATGTCCGGCAAGCCTAACGCCGGGCAGGCGGAATTCACGGCTGTTATGGCTATCGATTCGATAAACAGCCCGGCTGGTTACTCTGGTCCAGTCAAAGGAACGGCCGGGGGCGTGCGGGTAAACAGGCGGTGAAGCGTCAGCCGCTACTGTGCGTCTCCGCTGAGCGTCTCCGTCAGGTGGTGGGTGGGGATCCTGTCCCGGTCGTAGGTGATTTCCGTGTAGCCGTGAGGCTCCGGCCTGCCTGATGGGCTGAGGTTCACGAAGACGATTTCCTCGATGGTGAGGATGCTCTGGCGGGTGATCATGTTGCGGACCTCGGCGCGCATGGTCAGGGATGTCCGGCCGAAGCGCGTGGCAGTCAGCCCCATTTCGATCAGGTCGCCCTGCACTGCTGAGCTGACGAAGTTGATCTCCGAGATGTACTTGGTGACGGCGCGCCCGTTGCCCAGCTGGAGGATCGCGTAGATGGCCGCTTCCTCATCGATCCACTTCAGCAGGCTGCCGCCGAACAGCGTCCCGTTTGCGTTCAGGTCCTCGGGCCGGACCCACTTGCGGGTACGGAATGTGATGTCTGCTGTCTCCATAGGCCGAGGTTAGCCGAGGCACTGCGGCCGCACCCACTGTGACGAAGCCCGCGCCGGAAGCCGGGACGCCTGCCTAGGCCATGGCGGTCTGCGCGGCGCTGCGCGCATTGATGCTCTTGGCGTAGCAGTACGAGTGCGCCACCCCAATGTAGGGGCCAAAGTTGGGCACACCCTCAAATCCGGAGTTTTCGTAGAAGTTCCGGCCGTCCGGCTGGGCAGATCCCGCTTCGGCCTTGATGCGCGTGTATCCAAGTTTGAAAGCTTCCGCCTCGAGGGCCGCCAGAATCGAGCTGGCCACGCCTGAGCCGCGGGTGTAGGGGAGGACGTACAGGCGCTTGATCTCTGCAGTGGTGGCGTCGATCATCCGCAAGCCGCCGCAGCCTACGGGCTGGCCCGAGCCTTTGTCATAAGCCACCAGGAAGACGGCACAGTCCGCGCTCGACGGCGGCGGGCCGGGTTCGTGGTCAGGGGTGCCAAAGCGGGCGTCGAGTTCGGCCTGCTGCGCGCGCCGCAGGTCGGCGCCTACGGGGTTGGACCAGGGCACCTGCCTGATGTTCAACCGCGGGTTGGTCTGCATTCTGCCTCGCTTCGCCGAAGGGTTATGCAAACCTAGGCTACGAGGAGGCGGTTACGCCGGTGTTTCCTGCCGGTTAGTTCCCGGAGAACGCATCAGGACTCGCCTGCCGCAACTTACTTGGCTGCCTAGTTATTAGCTGGTCTAATATGATTGCATGCGTTCTACGGGTAATGAGGGGTCCGGTTATTGGTACGGGCCCGACGGTCAGTTGGATTACAGCGCCGCGGTGTTGAAGTCCCTGCGGGACTACCGGACCGCTGAAACGGCGGTGCGCCGCTCCACCCGGGACTCCATGGGCATGGGGGAGACGGATATCCTGGCCCTCCGCTACCTGCTGCGCGTCCAGGCCTCCGGAAAGTCGGTGGTACCCAAGGACATCAGCCAGTTCCTCGGCATCACCAGCGCTTCCACCACATCCCTTATTGACCGGCTCGTGGCCAGCGGGCATGTCCGCCGCGAGGCCCACCCCACCGACAGGCGCTCCGTCATTGTGGTTCCCACCGTTGAGTCCGACAGGGAGGTGCGCCTGACCCTTGGCAACATGCACCGCGAAATGATGGCGGTAGCCGAGGGCCTCTCGGTAGACGAGGCGAGGGTGGTGGTGGAGTTCCTGAGCCGGATGACCGAAGCGCTGCAGAAACCGCACCATGAGGAAAAAAGTAACTAGCCTGACTAGCTAGATGGACTAGCAATATGTATGCTTACGAATAATCCCGAACATTTACAGCCGGAGTCGTGAGCGTGTTGGTTACCTTTACTGAGCTTTTGCCCCTGGATTCCCCTGCATCCAACCCTGACTCCAGCGCACCGTGTCCGTCGGACGGCACTGGCAGCGGCGCTGCCCTCCATTGCGGAACGGCCATGGACCTCGTCACCCCCGCCGTGGGGCCGGCCGCCGTCGGCTACTCGTTTGAACCTGAGGGCGGCGGTCCCGTCCAGCTTCCGCCCGTGTGGCGCTGCGGGTGCGGCTTCCAGTTGGACGCGTGGATCCGGTCCCCCTACGCCCGCGCATCCCGGGCCGGTGCCGCTGTGCAGGATGCGCCGCACTCCGCTGCCCTCTCAGCGTGAGCATCCCGTCCCCGGCGCACAGGCAGCCGCCTGGTGCGCTCACCCCCGGCGGTGCCGTGGTGGCCGGCCGCTACCAGCTCAAGGACCTCCTGGGCCGCGGCACACTGGCCCAGGTTTTCCGGGCCGCCGACCTTGACGGCGGACCGGATGTGGCCGTCAAAGTGGCGGTAGACGATTCCGTGAAGCATTTCGAGCGGATCAGCAGTGAGGCCGCCGTCCTGGCTGCCCTCAGCCACCCCTCGATTGTCAGGTATATCGGACTGGGCGTAGTCCCCAGCGGAACGCCGCTGGCCGGGCGGCCGTTCCTGGTGGAGGAGCTGGCCCTGGGCCCGAGCCTCTCGGAGGCCGCCCGTAGCAGCCGGCACCATCCCGACGCCATAGCCCGCTGGGCGCGGGGGCTCTTCGAGGCCCTGGCCCACCTCCACGGAGAAGGGCTGGTCCACCGGGATATCAAACCCGCCAACCTGATGCTGAGCGGCCTGCGGCGGAGCCCGGTGCGCATCGTGGATTTCGGTATCGTCGCGGCCGCCGGCTCACCTGCGGAACCAGGTGTCTCCTCAGGAACCGTGCACTACATGAGCCCGGAACAGGCCTCGGGAGGTCCCGTCCGTCCTTCCTGGGACGTCTATGCGATGGGTTTGGTCCTCCTGGAACTCCTCACCGGAGCCAAGGCGTTTCCCGGGACGGCCATCGAGTCGCTCGTGGCCAGGACCCTTCGCAACCCCCAGGTGCCGGACTCCCTGGGTCCAGGGTGGTCTTCCTTCCTCCGGTCCCTGACGGCCATGGACAGTGCGGAACGGCCGACGGCGGCGGAGGCCTCAGGCATGGCCGCGCGGCTCATGCCCGTACCCGGGGACGAAGCCAGCAGCCCCTGCCGCAGAATGGCGGTTTTTCCCGCCCGCCGGATCCGGCAGCTGACCTAAGCCCCGGCGGTGTCCTGCCCGGTGGGGTCCTCCGCAGTTGGATCAGCCAGGGAGAGTCCGCCAACCGGGCTGCCGTCCCAGTGGAGCAGTTTCCAGCCGCGGTCCGGGTCGCCCTCCAGCGCCACGATCCCGGTATTGGCCAGCACATGCCGTGCCGCGAACTCATGGTCCGCATCCTCCGCCCGGCGCCCCGCCCAGGTCCGGATGGCTGCGCCGTGGCTCACGACGGCCGCCGCCTCATGCCGGTGGTCGAACGCCTGTTCAACCACCCGGCGGATGGCGGCGTCAAAGCGTTCAAAGAAGGTATGGCCGTCAGGGCCAGCCGGCATCCTCCGGTCCAGGTCCCCTGCCGCCCAGGCGAAGACCGTTCCCATGTAGCGCTTGTGGGACTCCTCGTCCGTCAGTTTCTCCAGGGACCCGGCTTCAATCTCGTGCAGGCCGTCCAGCACCTCGACCTCCAGGCTGTGCACCCGGCCCAACGGTGCGGCGGTGATCTGCGTCCTGATCAGTGTGGACGCATACAGGGCGCCGATGGGTTCGTTCGCCAGCGAGCGGGCCATTGCCTCGGCCTGGCGTTCACCCAGTTCTGTAAGGCCGGGCCCCGGGTGCTCAGTGTCCAGCTGGCCGAGCACGTTACCGGGGGTTTGTCCGTGGCGGATGAGCAGCAACTTCATGCTTCCAGTTTCGCACTCCCGGCACGGTTGAATGACCCGCACCAGAAGGCGCCGGGCCCCTTGGGAGCCCGGCGCCGCCGTCGTACTTTACTGCCGTACCGTCCGCGGAACGGGAGCGGGAGCTACTTCAGGTGGTCCACCAGCTGGTCCGCGATGCCGGTGTACTTGCCGGGCGTCAGCGCCAGCAGCCGGGCCTCGGCTTCAGGTGACAGGCCGAGGCTCTGCACGAATTCCTGCATGCGGCCGGCGTCCACCCGCTGGCCGCGGGTAAGGTCCTTGAGGCGCTCGTAGGGGTTTTCCATGCCTTCGACGCCGGCAATCGCTTCTGCGCGCATGACCATCTGGATGGCTTCACCCAGGACTTCCCAGTTGGTGTCCAGGTCTCCGGCCAGCACATCCTCAGCCACATCCAGGCGGTCCAGGCCCTTGGCAACGTTCGAGATTGCCAGCAGTGAGTGGCCGAATGCCACGCCGATGTTGCGCTGGCTGGAGGAGTCGGTGAGGTCCCGCTGCCAGCGGGACGTCACCAGCGTGGAACCCAGGACGTCCAGCAGCCCGCACGAGATTTCGAGGTTGGCCTCCGCGTTCTCGAAGCGGATCGGGTTCACCTTGTGCGGCATGGTGGAGGAACCGGTGGCGCCCGCAACCGGGATCTGGGCGAAGTAGCCGATCGAGATGTAGCTCCAGATATCCGTGCAGACGTTGTGCAGGATCCGGTTGAAGCGGGCGACGTCGGCATACAGTTCTGCCTGCCAGTCGTGGCTCTCGATCTGGGTGGTGAGCGGGTTCCAGGTCAGGCCCAGTCCCTCCACGAAGGACTTGGACACCTGCTGCCAGTCGGCGCCGGGCACGGAAGCGACGTGGGCGGCGTAGGTGCCGGTGGCGCCGTTGATCTTACCCAGGTATTCGGTCTTTGCGATCCGGTCCAGCTGGCGGGTGAGCCGGTGCGCGATGACGGCAAGTTCCTTGCCCAGCGTGGTGGGCGTGGCGGGCTGGCCGTGGGTGCGGGACAGCATGGGGACCGCGCGGTTGTCCTCCGCCATCTTGCTGATCTGGGCTACGAGGCCGCGGGCCGCGGGGAGCCACACGTCCTCCACAGCGCCTTTGACGCCGAGCGCGTACGAAAGGTTGTTGATGTCCTCGGAGGTGCAGCCGAAGTGGACCATGGCGGTCAGGTTTTCGATGCCGATGACGGGCAGGCGGCGGCCGATGTAGTACTCCACGGCCTTGACGTCGTGGACCGTGACGGCTTCGATATCCGCGAGTTCGGCCACCGAGCCTGCGTCGAATTCGGTCACGATGGCCCGCAGCTGGTCCTGCTGTGCAGAGGTCAGCGGCCCGGCACCCGGAAGGACGTTGTTGCTGGTGAGGTGGATCAGCCATTCAACTTCCACAGCCACACGGTCACGGTTGAGGGCCGCCTCGGAGAGGTAGTCCACCAGGGGCGCGACGGCTGACTGGTAGCGGCCGTCCAGCGGGCCGAGCGCAATCTTTTCCGGGGACGCGGCAAGGGCCAGGCGTCCTGAGGGCGTACGGGTGTCAGCTGTGGCGGCAGTTTCAGGCATGTGCTGATTCTTTCACGAACTCCGGCGGCCCCTTAAGCGGCGGCCTGCACGTTACTTGTCCACATAGCCGACGGCGGCCCTACAGCCCGGGACAGTCCTTTCGTAGCGTCGGGGTAGGAAAGAGGGCCGGGCGGTGTGTCCTGGCGGGGTGCTACGGAAGTGGAGCGGCATGGAAGGGGCAGTTGCGGGATGGGAACGGGACATGTGGCGGCGGTGCGGGGCGTCCGTGGGGCGGAAGGGTGAGCAGTGAGCTGGCAGGGCCGGACCTGCAGGCCGACTTGCGCCGGGTTTCCCAGGTGGACCAGCTGGCTGCCCGTGTGGCGGCCTGCGTGGTTCGGGGAGAGGAAGTGCTTGCGGTATTCAGGGACATCCAGCTCCTGCAGTGGGAGTCGCCGGCAGGGCGGGCCTACCGGGACACCGTGGCTCTGCAGGCGTCGGCCCTGCGGCGCGCCCTCGAATCATTGATGGAAGCAAAGGCAGCCGTGGAACGGCACAGCCGGGAGACCCTGGTTGCCGGCTGCTCCTACGGCGGCAGGTTCTAGGTGGCCGAGGCCACGCCGTCCGGCACCGGCGGCCCTGTCCGGGTCACCGGCCCGGAACAGGACGGCCCCCTCACAATCCGGGGCGGGGTGGGCGGCATCAGCTTCCAGCTGGAGGAGCTGGCCGCGGGTGCGGAAAAAGTGGATGCCCTGGCGGGACGGCTTGCCGGGGTGGAGGCCGAGGTCCGCCGCATCTGGGAAGAGCTTATTCCGTTCCAGGACCAGCCCCGGTGGACCGGGACCATGGCCCTGAGCGCGGTGGGCGAGTCAGAGCGGAGCCTCCAGGCCGTGCGGACCGAACTCCAGCGCATCAGCAGTCAGGTCCGGGCGTGCCGGCAGGAGTACGAAGTGGCGGAGGCGAGGGCAGCCATGGAGCGGTCCTTGGGGATGATGAGCATTGGAGACCTTGGCAATGCCCTTGTGAATGTGTCAATCACAGGCGCCGCTGACGAGAGGACGATGGAAACACTCGTCGCGTCCCTCGGACTCGACGCCCCGGGAGTGAAGAAGCGCATTGAAAGGGAACCCTGGCCGTGGGAGGTGCTGGAGGACGCGGGCGCGTTCAACCGTCCCCTCGTTCTGGACCGCCAAGAGACGGTTTCCATTGATCTCGATTCCTCCCCGGCCGGCCTGCTGGAGCGCATCCGGCTCATCGATGCCCGCGGCCCGGGATTCATCGAGGTCATCCAGGTCCACGGGGGAGGAAAAAGTGCCTATGTGGTGGTGATTCCGGGCACGCAGCCGGAACTACTGAGCGCCGGCGGCAACAACCCCCTGGACGAGGTAGGGGTGGGTGAAGCGATGCTCTACGACTCTGACGAAATGAACATGGCGGCCCTGCAGGCTTTGAATGCCGCAGGTGCCGGGCAGGGAGACCCGGTGGTTGCCGTGGGATACAGCCAAGGTGGGATTCACGCCATGAACCTGGCTGCAGATCCCAGGTTTCTCCGGCAATATGACCTGCGGTACGTCCTGACGGCGGGTTCCCCCGTCGCAGGGATCAACGCCGCGCCGGGGGTGCAGTCTCTTCACCTCGAGCATCGCGCAGACTGGGTGCCCGGCTCCGACGGTGCACCCAATCCGGACACAAAGGACCGTGTCACCGTGTCCATGGGCCATGCCCCGAGGGCAGCGGAGGGGGAGGGCGGCCTCGGTACCGGCCACACCCTCACTACGTACCAGGACGGCGCCCGGCTGGTCTCAGCAAGCGACGACCCTTCACTGGTGCAGTCCACTGCGGCGCTGGGCGCTGTCCTGGGCGCCGGGGGCACAGCAACGGCCATGCGGTTTTCCCTGGCACGGACACCGGCGCCTGCATCACATCTCCACGCCGCGGACCTCCGCCGGCGGGCACGCGGGCATGGCGGGCGGTAGGCAGGCCTTCTAGCGGCGGACTCCGGTGATCCGGCCTGCCACCAGCGAGATCAGGGTGATGATGATGGCAGCGAACACGGCCGTCCAGAAGAACGAATCGATGGTGAAGTGCACCGGTGTGAAACTGCTGATCCAGGAGGTCAGGTACAGCATGGCGGCGCTGATGACGATGGTGAAGAGGCCAAGCGTGAGGATGGTGATCGGAAGGGACAGGAAGCTCACCAGCGGGCGGATGAACGCATTCACCAAACCAAAGATCAGGCCGATGAACACATACGCCAAAGCCGTGCCGGCCACATCCGTTCCCTGCGAGACACCCGTCTGGGCTACCGCGTCTGTTGTTGCCGCTGTGGAGATTTCCAGCCCGGGAAGGACCCAGCTTGCAATCCACAGCGCCAACCCGTTGATGAGGACCCGGCCAATGAAAGAGAGCATGCGCCCATGCTTTCACACCTCCCTGTGAGCCAGGTGCAGGAGACGGTTCGCCTGGGCAGTCGGCCGGAGTCGGCCCGGCGGCACCCGCCTCCTTCGGCGGGTGTCACACGTTTGCTTACCGGTATGACACCGGCGCAATGAATCTTGTCAACCTTCGACGGAAACCTTGACATTCGGAAAGCGGTTTCTCATAGTAGAGAAATCGCTTTCCGACATGCAGGCCGTCGCCTGCGCCGAAGCGTGGTTCATTCCAATGGAGGAAGAGAGATCATGCGTCATAAGAAGCCCCTAACACCGGTGTCTGTGGTGGCGGCCCTTGCCGTTTCACTGCTCGCAGCGCCTGCCCCCGCGTTTGCATCGCCCGCGCCGCAGGCGGACCCAACAGCCCAGACGGCTCGGCAGCCGCTCGAACGCCAGGTACTGCCGGAAAACGACGGCTGGGCGGCGGCGGGTGCCGGCACCACCGGCGGGTCCGCCGCCGGCGCTGACCGCGTGTACGACGTTTCCAGCAAAACCGAACTCCTGGCCGCCTTCGCAGGTGGCGGCACGGACCCGAAGATCATCCGGGTCCACGGGGACATCGCGGCCAACGTGGACGCGAGCGGCTCCCCGCTCAGCTGTGAAGACTATGCCAGTGGCACCGGCTATTCCCTGGCGCAGTACCTTCACGATTTTGATCCCGCCCGGTACGGGACAACCAGGGAACCTGAGGGCGCCCAGGAAACTGCGCGGCGCGCAGCAGCGGCCAAGCAGGCTGCCAACATCCGCTGGGACATCCCCAGCAACACCACCATTGTGGGCGCCGGCCCGGACAGCAGCATCACGGGTGCAGCACTGCGGATCAACCGCGCCGGAAACGTGATCTTCCGGAACCTCACCGTGCGCGATGCCGCCGACTGCTTTCCGGCCTGGGATCCGACCGACGGCGCCACCGGCAACTGGAACAGTGAGTATGACCTGCTGCAGATCATTAACGGTTCCACCAACGTCTGGGTTGACCATTCCCACTTCACCGACGCCCCCAACCTGGACAGCGCCCAGCCCAGCTACTTCGGCCGGCCCTACCAGGTCCATGACGGGGCGGTTGACGTCACCAATGGCTCGGACCTCGTCACCATGTCCTACAACCGGTTCTCCGACCATGACAAGCTCCTGCTCATCGGATCCACGGATTCCACCAACCGGGGTGACGCCGGCAAGCTGCGCGTAACAATCCACCACAACGTGTTTGAGAACGTGGGCCAGCGGGCACCGCGGGTCCGCTACGGCCAGGTGGACGTCTACAACAACCACTTCAAAACCTCCGCTGACTCCGAGGTCCCCTACGGATACACCTTTGGGGCAGGGGTGGAATCGCACCTCTACGCCGAGGCAAACGCTTTTACCCTTCCCGCGGGTACCCCCGCAGCCTCGCTCATCGCATATTTCAAGGGCAAGGTCATCGCCACCACCGGGAACGCGGTCAACGGCAAAATCGTCGATCTCCGGGCTGCCTACAACGCAGCTGCTCCGGCGGACCGGCAGCTGGGTGCCGACGACAGCTGGACGCCGGTGCTGCGGACCCATGTGAACGCCGCCCAGGCCGTTCCAGCCCTCCTCGCGGACGCCGTCGGGCCCGTCTTTGCGGCTGGGGAGGCCAACTGATGCGCCGCCTCAAACCCAGCCGCCGTTCAATCCTGGCTGCTGTTGCGGCTGGAGCAGCGACGGCCGCGGCGGGAATCTCCGGACCGGGCGTTGCGCGCTCGCAGGCCGCGGTCCGCCCCGCCAATGCGTCCCCGCAGGACCGGACCCGTCCGGTGATCTTCGTGGTGGGCGACTCAACCTCGTCGGCCTACCAGCAGTCGGAACGGCCCCGCGCAGGCTGGGGCCAGGCACTCCCCCTGCTGCTGGGGCCGCAGGCAGTGGTATTCGACTACGCATGGTCCGGCGCTTCGTCCAAGAGTTTCGCCGACGCCGGCCTCCTCGATGAGGTGGCGGCCATGCTCCAGCCGGGGGATTACCTGCTGATTTCCTTCGGGCACAATGACGAAAAGGTCCAGGACCCGGCCAGGGGCACAGACCCCCAGACCACGTTCAAGGAATACCTGCAGAAGTACATCGACAGTGCCAGGGTCCGCGGCGCAAAAGCCGTGCTGGTCACACCGGTGGAACGCCGGCGGTTCAGCGCCCTCGGCGTTGCCCAGGATTCGCACGGCGCCTACCCCCAGGCTGTCCGGGAGCTTGCCGCTGCGACGGGGACGCCCCTCGTGGATCTCACCGCCTCCTCCAAGGACCTGTGGCAGAAGCTCGGCCCGGAAGGGACGAAGTCGCACTTCCTTTACGCGTCGCCCGGCCACTATCCGCAGTACCCGGAGGGCGTGGCGGACAACACCCACTTCCAGGCGGACGGTGCCCTTGCCGTGGCCAGGCTGGTGGCCTCGGAGCTGCAGGCGCAGCAGGCAGTCCCGCCGGGATACTTCCAGCATGTTGATGCCCAGCTGGACCCCCTTGACGGAATCCACTGGCCCAGCGAACGTCCCATCGACAAGCCCGTGGTCCTGGAGGTCGGGGCAGGATCCGTGTTCCGGACAGTGCAGGCCGCCGTGGACGCCGTGCCGGCCGGAAGCACCCACCGCACGCAGATCCGCATCGCTCCCGGAACCTACCGGGAACTCATCAGGGTGCCGGCCAACAAGCCAAGGATTTCGTTCATTGGTCTGGGGGGGAGGGCCGAGGATGTTGTGCTGGTCTACAACAACGCCTCCGGCACTCCGAAACCTGACGGCACCGGACCTTATGGCACGGGTGGAAGCGCCAGCGTGCGGATTGACGGACCGGACTTCGCAGCCGCGAACCTCACGTTCAGCAACGACTTCGACGAGGCCGCCAACCAGGAGATGAAGAACCGGCAGGCGGTGGCCCTCTTCCTGACAGGAGACCGGGCCGTCCTGCGCAATGTCCGGTGCCTGGGGAACCAGGACACCCTGCTGGTTGATTCGCCTTCCCGGGGGGTGCAGTCACGGTTCTTCTTCAATCACTGCTACGTGGAAGGGGACGTGGACTTCATCTTCGGCCGGGGAACGGCGGTGTTTTCCGGCTGCGAGATCCGGTCCCTGGACCGGGGGTCTGACAGCAATAACGGCTACGTGTCGGCCGGCAGCCTCAACATCCAGATCAAACACGGCTACCTGTTCACCGGCTGCCGGTTCGTCTCGGATGCCGCGGCCGGCACGGTCCACTTGGGTCGCCCCTGGCACCCGAGCGGCGACGTGGAGGCGATTGCCCAGGTGCTCATCAGGGACTCCTGGCTGGGTGCCCACATCTCCGGCACGCCCTGGACGGATATGAGCGGGTTCTCCTGGCAGGAAGCGCGGTTCCACGAACTCAACAACAACGGCCCCGGATCACGGGTGGCCCCCAACCGGCCCCAGCTCGACCCGGCCCTGGCCGGGGAGTACACGCTGGAGGCCTACCTGCGCGGCGCAGACGGCTGGGCGCCGCAGCTGGCAGGCACCAGGGCGGACAGCACCGCAGCACCGTCCGGCGCCTAGGCCAACAGCGTGTGACCAGCCTGCTTCCCTCCTGCAGCACGGGAAGTAGGCTGGTCTGCATGACGTCTTCTGAGACCCTCACGGGTGGTGTCCAGCCCCGTCCCGTGGTGGCTGGCCTGCCCCGCTATGCCGCTGGGAAGCCACCCGCCGCCGTTGACGGGATGGCCAGCTACAAGCTGTCCTCCAATGAAAACCCGCTGCCCCCGCTTCCTGCCGTCCTTGAGGCCATAGCGCACCAGGCCGACTTCAACCGGTACCCCGATCCGCTCAGCACCAGGCTGCGTGGGGAACTGTCCGGCTTCCTGGGCGTGCCCGCCGAGGACATTGTCACCGGCGCGGGCAGCCTGGGCGCACTGAACCAACTGCTGGCCACGTTTGCCGGACGGAACGACGACGGGACGCCGGACGAAGTGGTCTACGCCTGGCGCTCCTTCGAGGCGTACCCGATCAGCGTGGGGCTCGCCGGGGCCGAAAGCGTGCGCGTTCCCGTCACTGCCGACGGCAGGCATGACCTCCGGGCCATGGCGGCTGCCGTGACCGCCCGGACCAAAATGGTCCTCCTGTGCACGCCCAACAATCCCACCGGACCCGTCCTGGGCAGTGCCGAAACAGAGGAATTCATCAGGCGCGTCCCACCGCACGTGGTGGTGGTGATCGATGAGGCCTACCAGGAATTCGTCAGGGCTGAAGGTGCCGTGGACGGGATCGCCATGTACCGCAAATATCCCAATGTGGTGGTGCTCCGTACGTTCTCGAAAGCACATGGCCTGGCCGGGCTCAGGGTTGGCTACAGCGTGTCCAACCCCGCGCTGACGCAGCACCTCAGGGTCGCAGCAACGCCCTTTGCCGTGTCCCAGATTGCCGAGAAGGCCGCTATTGTTTCGCTGCAGAACTACCCCCAGGTTGTAGAAAGGGTACAAAGCCTGGTGGACGAACGCGAGCGTGTCACGGCAGGGCTGCGGAGCCTTGGCTGGGCTGTTCCTGATGCGCAGGGAAACTTCGTCTGGCTGCACTTGGGCGAACACAGCGCCGGATTTGCTGAACTTGCGGGCGCCCAGGCGCTGTCAGTGCGGGCGTTCCCCGGCGAAGGGGTGCGGGTGAGCATCGGCGAGGTGGAGGCCAACACCAGGTTCCTCCAGCTGTGTGCGAACTATACAAACGCGCCACGGGCTTCCTAGCGCTTAACAAGTAGCTCGGCGCGTACCTACTGAAGATAAAGTTAGGATCAGTAAAGCAATATATATGCCGCGCCGGGAATCTATTCCTCTTGAGGCATATATCCCAGCGACATTGCACTGCATCCGCATGCGGCAAGCGAGGAGACGGTATGGGCACACATCTGCCTTCCACCGAGTTCGACGGAACAGCGGTAGACGACCAGCGTGAGGCTGATGCCGAGGCGGTCATGGGCGAGCCCCCCGCGCAGATGGTCCAGCTCCTGGGCCCCGACGGGAAGCTCGGTTTCGACCCCGTCTTCACCGAGTACGCGGAGAAGGTTACCCCCGAGGTTCTTCGCGGCCTCTACACGGACATGGCCGCCATCCGGCGCTTCGACGTGGAAGCTACTGCGCTGCAGCGGCAGGGACAGCTCGCGCTCTGGGTCCCGCTGACCGGCCAGGAAGCCGCGCAGATCGGCTCCGGCAGGGCCAGCCGGCCGCAGGACTACATCTTCCCCACCTACCGTGAGCACGGCGTCGCCTACACCCGCAACGTGGACCTTGCCGAACTCCTCCGGCAGTTCCGCGGAGTGTCGAACGGCGGCTGGAACCCCAAGGACACGAACTTCCACCTCTACACCCTGGTCCTGGCCGCCCAGACGCTCCACGCCGTCGGCTATGCAATGGGCATCCAGCGCGACCAGAAACTTTCGGCAGCGCACGGCAGCGGGGAGGAAGCCGCGGTCATCGCCTACTTCGGTGACGGTGCAAGCTCCGAGGGTGACGTCCACGAGTCAATGGTCTTCGCCTCCTCCTACAACGCGCCCGTGGTGTTCTTCTGCCAGAACAACCACTGGGCCATCTCCGTCCCCACCAACGTCCAGACCCGCGTGCCGCTGTCCAACCGCGCCAAGGGCTACGGCTTCCCGGGGATCAGGGTTGACGGCAACGACGTCATCGCCGTCCACGCCGTCACCGAATGGGCGCTGGAACACGCACGCCAGGGCAAGGGCCCGGTCCTGATCGAGGCCTTCACCTACCGGGTGGGCGCCCACACCACCGCGGACGACCCCACAAAGTACCGCCAGTCCGCCGAGGAAGACGCGTGGCGGGCAAAGGACCCCCTGGCCCGCGTGGAAAAGTACCTGCGCGCCGAAGGCCTGGCCGACGACGCGTTCTTCGCCAAGGTCAAGGCCGACGGCGATGAACTCGCCGCGTACGTCCGCCGCACCACCCATGACCTTGAAACCCCGGACATCCGCTCCGCGTTCGCCAACACCTACGCCGAGGCTCATCCCCTGGTGGCGGAGGAGCTCGCATGGTTTGAGGAATACACCGCAGGGTTCGAAGGCGGAGACCTGCCGGCCGGATCTTCCGGACAGCCCGCAGCAAAGGCAGGCCACTGATGACAACCATGACCATCGCCAAGGCCATCAACGAGGGCCTGCGCGAGACACTCGCCAGCAATCCAAAGTCCCTGCTGATGGGGGAGGACATTGGCCCGCTGGGCGGTGTCTACCGCGTCACGGACGGCTTGATCGGCGAGTTCGGCCCCGACCGGGTGGTTGACACGCCGCTGGCTGAATCCGGGATCATCGGAACCGCTATTGGCCTTGCGCTCCGCGGGTACCGGCCGGTCTGCGAAATCCAGTTCGACGGGTTTGTCTTCCCCGGCTTCAACCAGATCACCACGCAATTGGCCAAGATGCATGCGCGCAGCAATGGCAACCTCACGGTCCCGGTAGTTATCCGCATCCCCTATGGCGGCGGTATCGGTTCCGTTGAGCACCACTCCGAATCGCCGGAGGCGCTGTTTGCCCACACTGCCGGCCTGCGCATCATCACTCCCTCCAACGCTCATGACGCCTACTGGATGGTCCAGCAGGCCGTGGAATGCCAGGATCCGGTGATCATTTTCGAGCCCAAGCGCCGCTACTGGCTCAAGGGTGAGGTGGACACCGCCGCGCCGGGCCGGGCAGAGGATCCCTTCAAGGCGCACGTCCTCCGCGAGGGGACAGACGCCACCGTCGTGGCATACGGCCCCCTGGTGCCGGTTGCGCTGGCGGCCGCGAACGCCGCGGAGGAGGACGGCCGGAGCGTGGAGGTGATCGACCTGCGGTCCATCTCCCCGCTGGACTTCGACACCGTCACAGCCTCCGTGCAAAAAACCGGGCGGCTGGTGGTGGCCCATGAGGCGCCCACCTTCGGCGGAATCGGCGGAGAGATCGCTGCCCGGATCAGTGAGCGGGCCTTCCACTCGCTCGAGGCGCCGGTCATCCGGGTAGGCGGCTTCCACATGCCCTACCCGGTTGCCAAGGTGGAGGAAGACTACCTTCCGGACATCGACCGCATCCTGGAGGCGCTGGACCGCGCCCTTTCCTACTGAGGCTTCCCAACCGAGGACACCATGACTCTCAACAAGTTCAACCTGCCTGACGTCGGCGAAGGGCTCACCGAGGCCGAAATCGTCTCCTGGAAGGTCAAGCCGGGCGACGCCGTCGCCATCAACGACGTCCTCTGCGAGATCGAGACGGCCAAGTCCCTTGTGGAACTTCCCTCGCCCTTCGCCGGGACCGTCACTGACCTGCTGGTCCCGGAAGGGGTGACCATCGACGTCGGCACCGCCATCATCAGCGTCAGCGACGACCTGTCCGGAGACCCCACCCCTGCGGATGTCCGGGCGCCTGAGGCTCCCGCGCAGCCGCTCTACGGCAAGCTTCCAGCGTCCGACGGCGGCACAGCAGACAGTGCCCAGGCCACGGAAAGTGCCCTGGCGGGAGGGCCCCTCGTGGGCTCCGGCCCCAAGGCCGACGCCATCAAACGCCGGCCGCGGAGGACGTCCCCCGCCTCTGCCCTGTCGCCCAACGCCCCGGAAGTGGAGCCCGTCCAGCCCCATTCGCCGGCCGAAGTGACCCAGGATCCGGGCCCGGCAACAAGCCCGGCCGCCGACGTCGACAACCGTCCCACCTTGGGCGGCACCATCACCGGCCTGGTCAACCGCGTGCTCGCAAAGCCCCCCGTCCGCAAAATCGCCCGCGACCTGGGCATCGACCTGGCAGACGTGGTGGCCACGGGATCCCGCGGCGAGGTGACCCGCGAGGACCTGGTGAGCTACCAGGCCCAGCGGGACGCGGAACTGGACAAGGCTGACGGGTTCTGGGGCAAGGCGGGCAAGCCGCAGGACCAGCGCATCGAGCGTATTCCCGTCAAGGGCGTCCGGAAGGCCACCGCAAAAGCCATGGTGGATTCCGCGTTCGCGGCACCGCACGTCAGCATCTTTGTGGATGTGGACGCCAGCCGCACCATGGAGTTCGTCAAGAGGCTCAAAGCGTCCCGGGACTTCGAAGGCATCAAGGTTTCGCCGCTGCTCATCCTGGCCAAAGCAGTGATCTGGGCGGCCGCCCGGAACCCCAGCGTCAATGCCACGTGGGTGGACAACGCCGACGGAACCGACGGAGCGGAGATCCAGGTCAAGCACTACATGAACCTGGGCATTGCAGCGGCCACACCGCGCGGGCTGATGGTGCCGAACATCAAGAACGCCCAGGACCTCTCCCTGAAGGAACTGGCGCTGGCGCTCAACAACCTGGCCGTTACCGCCCGGTCCGGCAAGACGAAGCCCGCCGAAATGCAGGGCGGCACGCTGACCATCACCAACATCGGAGCCCTGGGGATCGATACCGGCACACCCATCATCAACCCCGGCGAGGTTGCCATCGTGGCCTTCGGAACCATCAAGCAGAAGCCGTGGGTCCTTGACGGGGAAGTCATCCCCCGCTGGATCACCACGCTGGGCGGATCGTTCGACCACCGCGTGGTGGACGGCGACCTGTCCGCGCGCTTCATGGCCGACGTCGCCGCCATCCTGGAAGAGCCTGCGCTCCTCCTCGACTAGGACAGGACACTGGCAATCAACGGCAGCACCCTCCGGGTGAAGAACAGGGCCGCGCGGTGGGTGACGGAGGTATTCCAGCCGCCCGTGGTAGTCAGCATCCAGCTGCTGCTCAGTCCCATAACGCAGCCCGGCTTTCCCGGAACAATGGGGTACGGTGCGCTGGCCGCCCTGTTCGTCTGCGTGCTTCCGCTGTTCCTGCTGCTGATGCTGGTACGGCGGGGGAAAGTCACTGACCACCATGTCAGCGACCGCCGGCAGCGTGCCCCCGTGCTGCTGATGGCGCTGGCTTCCATCCTGGCCGGGCTCCTGGTGCTGGCGGCAGCGGGTGCCCCGCAAAGTGTGGTGGTGATGGTCCTCGCCGTGGTGGCGGGCGTAGTGGTGCTGGCGGGAGTCAGCCCGTTCTGGAAGATCAGCGGGCATGCAGCGGCGATGTCCTCGGCGGCAGTGATCAGCGTGCTCATGCTTGGCCCGGCGTGGCTTCCGCTGCTGCTCCTGATACCCGCCGTCGGCTGGTCCAGAGTGGTGCTGCGCGCCCACACCGTGGCGCAGGTGATCGCCGGTTCGCTCTTCGGCGGCGTGGTGATGGCCGGGATCTGGTGGGCCCTCCAGGGCCGGATGGTGGCTTAGCCGGTCTCAGTAGGCAGTGTATGCGGTCAGCATCTCAAGGGTGGCGGGGTCCGCGGTGGTACCCAGGGCCACGGCAGCGCCCGTCATGAGGACAGCCATGGCCGCTGCCATCCCGCCCCAGGCCGTCAGGAGCTTCCAGTCCTCCCGCAGCACGCTGCCCACCGTCTCGGGGAGCTTGATCCCCGGCGCGATGAGGTTGGGGGCGCTGTCCATGCTGCCATCATCCAGTAAAGCCACGACCCGGTCGTTGCTGCGGTCAACGCGCATGGAGCAGATGTGGTTGCCATGGCGGGCGAGGAGGATATCGTGGCCGGCAAGCTGGCGGCGCTGGAGGGTGATCAATGGGGCCCCTTGATGGTGGTGGATGCTGGGTGTCCGCACCGTTGGGGGCTCCTCCAATTTTATCGCCGGGGCGGAGCCGGGAACGCGTTTTTGGGCGTGAGAACGGACACCATGCGGGGCGCGCCTTCCGCATGGTGTCCGTAAAGTCTGCTACTCGGCGTCGTACGTATTGGCGATGTAGACGTCGCAGGGCGCGTTGTGGGCCACGCTGTTGGCAACGCTGCCAAGCACGCGCCCGATGCCGTGCATCCTGCGGTTTCCCACCACGATGATCCGTGCGTCCATCCGCAGGGCTTCCTTGATGAGGGCGTCGGCCGGCCTGCCGCGGGCGGCGGAGTAAGTGACCTTGATGTCCCTGCCCAGCGATTCCGCAACTGTCCGCGCCACATGCTCCGCTGCATCGGCGTCGGATACGATCCAACGGTCACTGCCGCTGCCGAACACCTCGGTGCGGTCGCTGTCGAAGGCGGACACCACGTGGAGCGAGGCGCCAAGGGCTGCTGCGAGGTCGCGGGCCGATTCGGCTGCCTTCTTGGCAGTTGCGCTGCCGTCAACCCCTACAACGATGATTCCGCTCATGTGTGCTCCTTTGCTTGGTTTCAGTAGCGCTGGTCAGGCCAAGGCTACAGCGCGGCGATGGCTTGCTGAAGCACCGGCGCAAGGCGGCGTACCCCTTCGGTGATGGCCTCGGGCGGGACGGCGCTGAAGGCGAGGCGCAGCTTGTTGGAAGGATCGTCCGACGGCGTGAAGGCGGCTCCCGGGATGAACACGACGCCGGCGTCGATCGCCTTGCGCAGCAGAGGGTAGGTGTCCACACCCTCGGGGAGGGTCACCCACACGAAGAAGCCGCCTTCCGGACGGGTCCACGTGGTGCCCGGTGGCATGTGTTCCTCCAGGGCTGCCAGCAGTGCGGCGCAGCGCTCGGCATACAGCCCGCGGTACGTTTCGATCTGGCCCTTCCAGTCGTAGTCGCGGAGGTAGGCCGAGACCAGCATCTGGTTGAAGGCCGGCGGGCAGAGCGTTACGGCCTCGGCTGCCAGGTAGTAGCGGCGCTGGAGGTGTTCCGGGACGAGCGCCCAGCCGATCCGCAGGCCCGGGGCGAAAATCTTGGAGAAGGACCCCATGTAGATGACGTCGTCCGGGTTCGCAGCCCGCAGTGGGGCCAGCGGTTCACCGCTGAAGCGCAGCAGTCCGTAGGGGTTGTCCTCCACCACTAGAATATTCGCATTGCGGCATATATCGACGATCTTTTGGCGCCGGTCCGCCGCCAATGTAATTCCCGAAGGGTTGTTGAAGTTGGGGATGGTGTAGAGGAACTTGATGTTCTTGCCGGCCAGTTGAAGGGCGGCAATGCGTGCCTCCAGCTGCTCCGGAACCAGGCCGTCGTCGTCCATCTCCACGGTTTCCACCTGGACCTGGTATGCCTCGAAGGTGTTGAGGGCGCCCACATAGGTGGGATCCTCCACCAGGACCACATCGCCGGGGTTGCAGAAGACTTTTGTGGCCACGTCCTGGGCGGACTGCGAACCGGCGGTGATGACCACGTTCTGCGGAAGCGCGTCCATGATGCCTTCCGCGGCCATCACGTCGCAGATCTGCGTGCGGAGTTCCTCCGACCCCTGCCCACTGCCGTACTGCAGGGCGGTCAATCCGTCCTCCGCGATGATCCTCGCGGCTGTAGCGGCAAGGCGTTCCAGCGGAAGGGACTGCAGGTAGGGGCTTCCGCCGGCGAGCGAGACGAGTCCCGGCCGCAGGGAGATGTCGAAGACGTCCCGCACTGCTGACTGCCGGATATTCGCGGCCCGCTCCGAGAAGAGTTCTTCGTGGCGGTGCGCGGAGGTCGCCGCCCGCTCGATGGCATCAATGGCTTCTGCTGGCAGCGTCCCTGCTGCGGCGTCGAGTGTTTCGTGGCTCACACCTTCAGGATACAACGAGGTGTTGCCCTAAAAGCAACACCTGTTTATATATAAGCCACAGCTGGAGGCTTAGGCCCGCGCCCGCTAATCGAGGCTCAGCACTTCCGCGAGGGTGAGGCCATTGACGTAGATTTCTGCCCGGATTGCACCGACGGCAGCCACCGCTGTTTGCGTGAGCTGCGCTTCCAGGCGCGGGAGGTCGCACGCTCCGCCGGGGCGGAGGGAGCCGGCCAGGTAGACCGTCACCGTGGTCCCGTCAAAGCTGCCCGAGAGGAACTTCAGGCGCGAACTGGCGAGGGCGTTGTAGAGATCGGGTTCGTGCGCCCCCACCGCTGCGCTGCCTGGCGAGTCAAGCAGCGCACCGACTGCGGCAGGAAGGGCCTCATCGGCAGCGGAAGTTTCATGGGGGACGCCCACCAGGCTGTCGTTGCATCCAAAACGCACACCGTTCCGGCCGCCGTCGTCCAGGAGCACGTAGTACGCCGTCACCGTGTGCGGCGCGGCCCGAGTGTTGGTGGGCCCGGGCTTGTCGGAAGCCCGCAGCACCGCAGCATCGCCAAGGTCCTGGGGGGCTGCGGTGATGGGGCCCGGGTTGGGCGGACCCGGGGTACTTGGCGTGGAGAAATCCGCTGCCGGGGAGCTTGGCCCGCCGGCCCCGGCGGAGAAGCCGGCGGTTGCCTGGTTCAGCGATCGGGCAGGGGGAGCGGCCGCCTCCGTTCGGGCGGGATCCTGCAGTTGTGGGGCGGGCGTAACGGGCGGCGGGGCGGCCGGTGTGCTTCTGCTGATGGCAAGCGGAGCGGACGGTGCGGGCGTGGACTCCGGGGGCGCCGCTGCCACGCAGGCGCCGAGCCACAGCGGAAGCGCCAGGCTGGCTGCTGCTGTAATCCGCAGCCTTGCCCCGCGCTTTCCTGCCCCCCGTGCCCGCATGCCTCCACCGCAATCCCGTTCCGGTTTGGTGGATTAACGTTACGGCTGGCGCCCCGGCCCGGGAATGCCGGGAATGTACCGGTTGGGACAAGACTTGATCACGGGAGCAGTGCCTGCCGGGCCTGCGCCACGTTCGCGGCCGCTGCCCGCCATCAGGACGTCGGCCGGGCCGGCCACTCTTTACCCGCCCAGGGATCGTAATCGGCAATAAGGTCCTCCTGCGGCGGACGCTCGCCCTCTGGGACGTGCTGCAGGTTCACCCGCACCCGGTACCAGAGCGAGCTCGATCCGCGCATTCCGTCCACCAGCACATCGGCCGGATGCAGGGCCGGGACAAGGTCCGCGTGCCGGGATTTCCATTCGTCGAGGGCGGCTTCCGCTTCGGGCTTTGTCCTGGTCCGGGCAACTTCAATGAGCGGCATCACCGACTGCCGGCGGCCGGAGCCGTCGCCGCTGCGAGGTGGTTTTTCCGCAGGGCCGAGCTCCGCGGCCAGTCTCAGGAGTCCATCCAGGGTGCCTGCCGCGTCATCAATACCGGCGTGCGGGTCGCCCATGTCCGCGAAGCGCCGGGGCACGGTGGGCACCGTGAACTGGTCCGGCCTGGCGGTCTGGACCTCGTCCCAGGTCAGGGGGGTGGAGACCCGGGCGTCGGGCAGTGGCCGCACTGAGTACGCGGACGCCACGGTGCGGTCCTTGGCGTTCTGGTTGAAGTCAACGAACACGCTCTCGCCGCGCTCCTCCTTCCACCACCGTGCGGTGGCAAGGCCGGGCGCGCGGTTCTCCACCTCGCGGGCAAGGGTCTCGGCGGCGAGCCGGACCTCCCGGTAGGTCCACTGCGGCGCGATGCGCACCAGGATGTGAAGCCCGCGCGAGCCGCTGGTCTTCGGCCACCCCACCAGGCCGGCGTCATCGAGCACGTCCCGCGCCACAAAGGCGGCGTCCACGATCTGGGACCACTCCACGCCCGGCATCGGATCGAGGTCCACCCGGAGTTCGTCGGGGTGTTCCAGGTCCTCCGCGCGCACGGGGTGGGGGTTCAGGTCGAGGCAGCCGAGGTTCACCACCCAGGCCAGTCCGGCGGCGTCCCGGATGACGGCTTCTTCCGCTGAGGTTCCCGAGGCGTAGTGCAGGGTGGCGGTGTCGATGAAGTCCGGGTGATTTTCGGGCACCCGTTTCTGGAAAAACGGCTCGGCGTCGATGCCTTTGGGAAAGCGCTTGAGGACCATCGGCCGGCCCCCGGCGCCGCGGAGTGCCCCGTCGGCGACGGCCAGGTAGTACCTCACCAGGTCGAGCTTCGTCAGCCCGGGTTCGGGAAACAGCACCTTGTCCGGGCTCGAGATGCGGACCTCGGTCCCGGCGATGGTGAGGATCTCGGCCGGGGTCTTTGAGGGACTCATGCGGTCACGGTAGCAACGATCGGGTGCGGCAGCCAGAGCAGCACTGGCGCGGTCGGGCGCCGGGATCAGGCGTCCGGGCGGGCTTAAAAAGCAGTACCCGGCGCGTTGGCTGCGCCGGGTACCGGGGGCGGCGGCTAAGCCGCGGGCTGGGACGCGGTGATTGCGTCGAACACGCCCTTGATCTGCTCCACAACCTCTGCGTCGTCTTTCGGGTGGACCTCGGCGAAGCGGACCATGGATCCCGGCACGGCGAGCTTGACGTCCTCGAGGATCTGCGCGCCGGCGATGCCTGCTGCCTTGCGGGCCTCGTCCTGGGCCCAGACCCCACCGTACTGGCCGAACGCGGTGCCGACGACGGCGGTGGGCTTGCCGGCGAGGGCGCCGGCGCCGAACGGGCGGGACAGCCAGTCGATGGCGTTCTTCAGTGCGGCGGGAACGGTGCCGTTGTGCTCAGGAGTGACGAGCAGCAGCGTGTCTGCCTCACTGGCCGCAGCGCGCAGGGCGGCCGCTGCCTCGGGGACCTGGCCCTCGACGTCGATGTCCTCGTTGTAGAACGGGATGTTGCCAAGGTTCCCGTGGATCACCACGTCAACCTGCTCCGGCGCGTTCAGCTGGATGGCTTCGGCCAGCTTCTGGTTAGTGGACTCGGCGCGGAGGCTGCCGACGAGGGTAAGGACGGTGCTCTTGGTCATGGGAACTCCTGGGGTCTGGGTCCGCGGGAGGGCCGCGGGCCGGTCTAAGCTGAGGCTTGTCAGTGCCTTCACCCATCTAAACGGACTACGGTCCGCTTAAAATTCCCGAGGTCTGAAATGTCGGATGTGAGTTCCATCCCGCCGCGGCCCGGCCTGCCGGTGGGAACGGCGGCAGAGCGCCGGGACGCCGCACGGAACCGGGAGCGCCTCCTTGCTGCTGCCCGGGAGCTCATCGCTGACTGCGGGGCGGAGGGGCTGACCATGGACCGGCTGGCCGAGCATGCCGGGGTGGGCAAGGGCACGGTCTTCCGCCGGTTCGGCAGCCGGGCAGGGCTGATGCTGACGCTGCTGAGCGAGTCCGAGGCCGTCTTCCAGTCCCGGTTCATGTTCGGGCCGCCACCGCTGGGCCCCGGCGCGCCCGGGCTGGAACGCCTCATCGCCTTCGGGGTGGAGCGGATCTCCTACGTCATGGAGTTCGGGGACCTGGTGCTGGCCGCCGAGCATGCCTCGCACGGGCGTTTTGAAGCCCCCGCCGCCGTCCTGTGGCACCGCCATATCGAGATCCTCCTGCGGGAAGAAGGCTTTGGGTCCGACCCCTGGCTGATGGCCTGGTCCCTGGCGGCCACCCTAGATCCGGAGCGGCTGTTAAGCCTTGTCAAAGTCCACGGGATCACGCCTGACAGGCTTGCCGCTTCCTGGCGGGATCTTGTCACACGGGTGGTCCGCGGCGCGTAGAGTAGGCCACACACCGAATGTGTGTCCAGTCACACCAACTTCACAGAAGTATTCATAACGATCTGATACGGGCGGGTAGCTTTCCGGGCATTCGCCCGCATTTTCGGTTCCGGCTTGTGATAGTTTCCTCTGGAATGTGACCCGCGACATAGTCCACAAGGGCTAAGCCTGAAAGGCTGCGGGACGCCAGCTACCCGCTGGCAAGGACCCGGTGAGGCGGCGCAACCCCCCGCTGATCAGGGGAAAACGGAAGGATCCAGCACGTGATTGTTGATTTGCCTAGCAGCCTGGCCCGCCTGCGGATGACGCGGTGTCTGACCGTCCAGCTGCCGGCGGCGACGATCCAGAAGTAGCTGCGGCATGCTCAGGTACCTCGCCAAGCGCGGCATCACGTACGTCTTCATGATCTTCCTGACAACGTCGGCGGGATATTTCCTTGCCGTCAGTTCCCTCAAGCCCGCGCTGCTTGAACAGGAACGGATTCCCCGTCCCACCCCGGAGCAGGTGGCAAACTCGATGCGCCTGAAGGGCCTCGACCCCGACCTCAGCCCCTGGGAACGCTATGTCGAATGGCTTACTGCCATTCTCACGCGTTGGGACTGGGGCCGCAGCCCCAACGGCGCCTTCATCAACGCGGAGTTCGGGGACCGCGTCTGGATCTCCACCCGCCTTTTCCTGGCCTCCATCATCCTCACCCTGGTGATTGGGGTGGCCCTCGGCGTCTATTCGGCCGCCCGGCAGTACAAGTTCCAGGACCGCGTCATCACCTCGTACAGCTACCTTGCGTACATCGTGCCGGCCCCTATTGCCTACTTCCTGGTGCAGTTGGGCGCCATCAACATCAACGAGACTGTGGGCGAACGCATCTTCTTTGTCACCGGCATTTCCACCCCGGGGATGGAACCGGGCTGGGCCCAGTTCATCGACATGCTGGCGCACTACGCCGTCCCCACTGTTGCCATCACGCTGGTGGGCTGGGGGTCCTACCAGATTGCCCAACGCCAGTACCTCCTGGACAACGTCAATGCCGACTTCGTCCGGACCGCCCGGGCCAAGGGACTCACCAGGAACCAGGCAATCTCGCGGCATGCGCTGCGGGTCTCGTTCATACCCGTGGCCCAAAGCATTGCCTTCACCATCCCGGCCATCTTTGCCGGCGGCTTCTTCGCGGAGAAAATCTTCGCCTGGCCCGGCGTGGGTTCCTGGAGCATCGACGCCATCTCCCTCCAGGACGTCAACGCCGCCACGGCCACGCTGGCCTACGGTTCCGTGATCTTCGCCCTGGGAGCCATTCTGGCGGATTTCGCCACCACCCTTGTTGACCCGAGAGTGCGGGTGCAGTAGCCGTGACCAACCTCAATGCAGTAGACCCCGCCGCCGTCGCGCAGGACGCCCACCTGGAGAGCGCCGACGTCGTCATTGGCAAAAACACCATCATCTTCCGCCGCTTCATGCGGAACAAGACAGCCGTGGCAGGGCTTGCCATCTTCCTCGCCCTGACCGTTTTCTCCTTCGTGGGCGGGTACTTCACCCAGTGGGACAAGCAAACCATCGACCCCTTCAACATCGGCATGCCGCCGTCGGCCGAACACTACCTGGGCACCTCCCAGGCCGGGATCGACCTCTACGCAATGACGGTGGAAGGCACCAGGATCTCCATCCTGATCGGACTTATCGTCGGGCTCGTGTCCGTCCTCGTCGCCGCCGTCTACGGGTGCACCATGGCCTACTTCGGCGGCAAGGTGGACAAGGTGATGCTCTTCATCCTCGAAGCGCTCATCATGATGCCGGCCCTCCTGGTGGTGGCTGTGGCCACCAGCGGCGGAGGCGAAGGGCTCAGGCGGGACCTGCCGTCCTGGCTGCTGCTGATCATTGTGCTGCTCGTCTTCAGCTGGATGGGAACTGCGAGGCTCATCCGGTCCCTCTCCATGTCCCTCATGCAGCGGGATTTCGTCAAGGCCGCCCAGTACATGGGTGTGCCGGCGCGGAGGATCGTGTGGCGCCACCTGGTGCCCAACATCGGATCGCTGCTGGTCCTGGACATCACCCGTGGAGTCACCGGTGCCATCCTCGCGGAAGTTGCCTTCTCCTTCATCGGCATCGGCATCAAGGTTCCGGATGTGAGCCTCGGCGTGCTGATCGGCGGCGCCACATCCCAGGTGCAGACCTTTCCCTGGATGTTCTGGGTGCCGTTGACCGTTATGTTCCTGCTCACGGGCTCGCTCGCCATGATGAACGACGGACTGCGCGACGCCTTCGATCCAAGCTCAAGCTCCTCCGGCAGCGCCAAAAAGCGCACCGCCCTGAAAGCCCGTGTTAAGGGGAACGCCTCATGAGCAGCGAAATCGCCGCCGGACCGGTTGACCAGCCCCAGTCGGCTGTGGAGCGGCTGCACATCGCCGGCCTTCACGCCCCGGCGGACGCAATCCTGTCCGTCCGGGACATGAATGTACGCTTCAACACCGAAAACGGTGTGGTTCATGCAGTCCGGGGTGTCGACTTTGACCTCATGCCTGGAAAAACACTCGGCATCGTGGGTGAATCCGGCTCCGGCAAATCGGTCACGTCCCTGGCAATCATGGGCCTCTTGCCCTCCACGGCGGAGGTCACCGGCTCGGTTCGGCTGAAGGGCAAGGAGTTGCTGGGCCTCAGCGACAAAGCCATGTGCGAATACCGCGGCAATGAGCTGGCCATGGTCTTCCAGGATCCGCTGTCCTCGCTGACGCCCGTCTACACCGTTGGCAACCAGATCATCGAAGCGCTGACCATCCACAACCCCACCATGAGCAAGCAGGCGAAAGAAGCCCGCGCCGTCGAACTTCTTGCCATGGTGGGCATTCCCAGCCCTAAGGAACGGCTCAGGGCCTTCCCGCACGAGTTCTCCGGCGGCATGCGCCAGCGCGTGATGATCGCCATTGCCATCGCCAACAACCCGCGGGTCCTCATCGCGGATGAGCCGACGACGGCGCTGGACGTCACCATCCAGGCGCAGGTGCTGGAGGTGCTGCATACGGCGCAGGAGGAGACCGGAGCCGCCGTCGTGATGATCACGCACGATCTCGGCGTGGTGGCGGGCATGGCGGACGACATCATGGTGATGTACGCGGGCAGGCCGGTGGAGACCGGGGCGGTGGATGATATCTACTACAACCCGCGGATGCCGTACACCATGGGCCTGCTCGGCGCCGTTCCGCGCGTTGACGTTGCGGAGAAGTCGTCGCTGGTGCCCATCGAGGGTATGCCGCCCAACCTGATCCACACGCCCACCGGCTGCTCCTTCGCGCCCCGCTGCCCGCTGGCCGCGGACGCGTGCCTGGAGGGTGAACCGGCGCTGGCGCCGGTTCCGGGGCCGGCCGCCCACCGCGCTGCCTGCATCAAATCCGGTTCGCTGGGCGGCGGCGTTGATGTCCATGACGTCTTCGCCGCCCCGCCGGTGCCCGTATCCCGCTTCGACGCCATCCCGCGGGAGGAGCGTTCCACCGTCCTGCAGCTGAAGGACGTCCGCAAGCACTTCCCGCTCACCAAGGGCGCACTGCTGAAGCGCCGCATCGGCACCGTCAAAGCCGTGGACGGACTGAGCTTCGATATCCGCGAAGGGGAATGCTTCTCCATCGTTGGCGAGTCGGGATCAGGCAAGACCACCACCCTGCTGGAAATCATGGAATTCCACAAGGACCAGGACGGCGAGGTGGTGATCGGCGGCATCAGCAACAAGCAGGCTGCCGACGGCAAGACCAGGAGCGCTATGCGCCGGGAGCTCCAGATGGTGTTCCAGGACCCCACCGGCGCGCTCGATCCGCGCTTCACCGTGTATGAAGTGCTAGCCGAACCGCTGCAGAACGCCGGCATGAATAAGGCAGACACCAAAAAGCGCATCATGGAACTGATGAAGCTGGTGGGCCTGCAGCCTGACCACGTGAACCGCTTCCCCAACCAGTTCTCCGGCGGGCAGCGCCAGCGCATCGGCATAGCCCGCGCACTGGCCGTGAACCCGAAGCTTGTAGTCCTGGACGAGCCTGTCTCGGCCCTGGACGTCTCAGTGCAGGCCGGCGTCATCAACCTCCTGGACAAGCTCCGGGCCGAGCTGGGCCTCAGCTACCTGCTGGTGGCGCACGATCTGTCAGTAGTCCGGCACATCTCCAACCGGGTGGCGGTGATGTACTTGGGGAAAATCGTGGAAATCGGCGAAGTGGACCGGGTGTTCGACAACCCCCGCCACCCCTACACCCGCGCCCTGCTCTCCGCCATCCCTGTACCGGACCCCCAGCTGGAGCGCACCCGGGAACGCATCATCCTGCAGGGCGACCTGCCGTCTCCACTGGGCACCCCCAAGGGCTGCAACTTTGCCACCCGCTGCCCTGTGTTCGCAGCGTTGCCGGCAGCCAAGCAGGAAAAGTGCCTGACCCTGGAACCGCCGCTGGAACAGGTAGCACCCTCCCCGGCGGCCCAAACCCTGGCGGCGGATCCACTGCCCGCCCTGGACCAACGCTTCGCCTGCTTCTTCCCTGACGGAGAACTGGACGAGGACATGCTGGTAGTCCACGAATCGGCGGACCACCATGCGCCCTAGGTTTCTTCGACCCATCACAAGCACCACCACTCGCACCAACGAAGGGAACACCATGAGGAATCTGAACAGGATCGGCGGAGCGGCGGCCATCACCGCAGCTCTGGCGCTGACGGCCTGCGGCGGCGGTGGCGGGTCCACCGGCCCGGAAACGGCCAAGGGACAGGAGGCAGGCAGCGACCTGTCCAAGCTCATCAGCGTCAACGAGAAGCCTGCTGCGGACCTTGAACAGGGCGGCAAGGTCACTCTTCCGCTGGGCAACATCGGCCCCGACTTCAACGGGTTCTCCAACAACGGCAACAGCGCTGACAACTCCGCGCTACAAATCCCAATGAACCCGGTCGCTGTGAACAGTGGCGGCATCGGGGGCTGCTGGAAGCTCGACTTCGAGGGCAAGGCGTCCCCTAACAAGGACTTTTGCGAGACCGTGGAAAACGAAGTCGAGGATGGCAAGCAGACCATCACCATCAAGGTCAACGAGAAGGCCACCTACAACGACGGCACCCCGATCGACGTCAAGGCCTTCCAGAACACCTGGAACATCCTGAAGAGCCCGGATGCGGGCTACGACATCGTCAGCTCGGGGGCCTATGAATTCGTGGAATCCGTTGAGGCAGGCAGCAGCGACAAGGAAATTATCGTAAAGACCAGCCAGCCGGTTTATCCGCTGGAGGACCTGTTCTTTGGACTGATCCACCCCGCCGTGAACAGCCCCGAGATCTTCAACGAGGGCTTCAACGGCGAGCTGCACCCGGAATGGATGGCCGGTCCGTTCAAGCTGGACCAGTACGACACCGCGGCCAAGACCGTCACGCTGGTGCCCAACGAGAAGTGGTGGGGCAACAAGCCGGTCCTGGAAAATGTGGTGTTCCGCCAGCTGGAGACCAGCGCCCAGATCGCTGCCTTCAAGAACGGTGAGATCGACGCCATGTCCGCCAACACCATCTCCCTGTACAAGCAGCTTGAGGGCACCAGCAACTCCGAGGTCCGCCGCGGCCAGCGCCTGTTTGCCGGCGGTATGAACCTCAACGCCCAGCGCATCACCGACGTCGCCGTCCGCGAGGCCATCTTCGCCGCGGTTGACCGTGAAGCCCTCCGCAAGGTGCGCTTCAACGGCCTGAACTGGGAAGAGCCCAGCTCCGGTTCCATGATGCTCCTGCCCTTCTCCGAGTACTACCAGGACAACTACCCCGTGAAGGAAACCGGACCGGAAGCCGCCAAGAAGGTGCTGACGGACGCCGGCTACACCGAGAACGCGAACGGCATCATGGAGAAGGACGGCAAGCCCGCGGCCTTCAAGATCAGCAACTTCGGTGACGATCCCACCACCCTCGCCTTCACCCAGACCCTGCAGCAGCAGCTCCAGGCCGGCGGCATGGATGTTGGAATTGACCAGCGCGCCTCGGCCGACTTCGGTAAGGTCCTGGGTTCACGCGAGTTCGACATGAGCGTCTCCGGCTACACCGTGGGCGCGGACGCCACGTCCGCCGTCAAGCAGTACTACGACTCCAAGACCAACGAGAACCAGCTGGGCGACGCCGAGCTGGACAAGAAGATCGCTGATCTGGCCTCCATCGAGGACAACGCCGAGCGTAACAAGGCGGCCATGGAAGTGGAGAAGGAGCACATGGCGAAGTACTTCTCCATGGGTGTGGTCATGAACGGCCCGCAGATCTCCTTCGTCCGCACGGGCCTGGCCAACTACGGCCCGTCCCTGTTCCAGAGCCTCTCCCAGGTTCCGGACTGGACCACCCTCGGCTGGGAAAAGAAGTAACCCCACCCAGTAACGCTCTCTCACTTACTGCAGGTTTTCCTGCGACGCTCTCTCACTTTCCCGGTGATCCTTACCGGAAAGTGAGAGAGCGTTCGTGTTTTTGGGGCAGCAACTGAGAGAGCGTCCGGAGTACGGTAGCCCTATGACCGGGACTGAAGCATCAGCACGCACTATTCGCACCGCCGTCGTGGGTTTCGGGTTGTCCGGGAGCGTGTTCCACGCGCCCCTGATAGCAGCGGACCCGCGGTACTCACTCAGCATGATTGCCACGTCCAACGCCGGGAGGGAAGCCGCCGCGGCCGCGCAGTACCAGGATGTGAAGACCGTGCCGGACGGCGAGGCAGTCCTGGAACACGCCAACGATGTGGACCTGGTGGTGCTGGGGACTCCGCCCGCCACCCATTACCCGCTTGCCAAGGCCGCCCTGGAAGCAGGCCTGGATGTGGTGGTGGACAAGCCTTTCGCCGTGACCAGCGTGCAGGGGCAGGAACTCATCACGCTGGCCCGGCAACTGGGCCGGGTCCTGACGGTGTTCCAGAACCGGCGCTGGGACGGCGACTTCCTGACCCTGCGCAAGCTCCTGGCAGCTGATGCCCTGGGTAACGTGACACGGTTTGAATCGCGCTTTGAGCGGTGGTCGCCCGCTATCGCCAAGGCCTGGAAGGCCCGCTCCACTGCGGCCGACGGCGGCGGAACGCTGTTCGACCTTGGCAGCCACCTGATCGACCAGGCCCTTCAGCTTTTCGGGCCGGCCGCCGTGGTCCACGCGGAGCTGAAGGCACGCCGCTCCGATGAGCGGGCGGACGACGACGTTTTCCTGGTCCTGCGCCATGAGTCCGGCGTGATCAGCCACCTCACCATGAACATGCTCTGCGCGCAGCAGGCTCCGCGGTTCCGCGTGCTGGGTTCCGTGGGCGGTTTCACCAAGAACGGGGTGGACCCGCAGGAGCCGTACATCGCCGCCGGCGGCAGCCCCGTGGACGCGGAATACGGCCAGGAGGCGCCCGAGTGGGCAGGCCTCCTGGGCCGCGATGGACACCTGGACGCCCTGCCCACCGAGCGCGGCGCGTACCCGGAGTTCTACCGGCTCCTGGCAGAGAAGATCCTCGACGGCGGCGCAGCGTCAGACCTGCCCCTCCCCGTAGACCCAACAGACGCCGTCGAGTCCCTCAAACTAATGGAACAAGCACGGGAACTGGCGAGCGGCAGGTCTTAAACGGCAGCGCTGGACGACAGGCATCCGGCAGCGGGCGTCAGAGGCGACGAAGGAGCCAGCCCGCAGAGGATGCGTGTCGCCCAGCGCAGCGGGACGAGTGAAACCTACGCCGAGACCAGTTCGTGCCAGTCCGCTACGAGGGGCAGGTTGTGGGCCTCGGACACGGAGTGGTGCGCCACGTGGCCGGCGGCGATGTTGAGGCCGGCTGCGAGGGCGGGGTCGCGGTCGAATGCTGCCCTGACGCCCAGGTTGGCGAGGGCCACCGCGTGCCGCAGGGTGACGTTGGTCAGCGCGTAGGTGGAGGTGTTGGGTACGGCGCCGGGCATGTTGGCCACGCAGTAGAAGATGGTGTTGTGCACCTTGTACGTGGGTTCCTGGTGCGTGGTGGGGTGGGTGTCCTCGAAGCAGCCGCCCTGGTCCACGGCGATGTCCACCAGGACTGAGCCGGGCTTCATGCGGGCCACGAGGTCGTTGGTGACCAGCTTGGGGGCCTTGGCGCCGGGGATGAGGACGGATCCGATCACCAGGTCCGCGTCCACCACGGATTTTTCGATCTCGTACTTGTTGGAGGCCACGGTCTTGAGCCGGCCCTGGTACTGGGCGTCCAGTTCGCGCAGGCGGTTGATGTTGATGTCCAGGATGGTGACGTCGGCGCCCAGGCCCAGGGCCATGGCGGCGGCGTTGGTGCCGGCCACGCCGGCGCCGAGGACAACGACCTTGGCGGGCCGGACGCCGGGAACGCCGCCGAGCAGCACGCCCTTCCCGCCTGCGGGGGCCATGAGCGAGGATGCGCCCACCTGCACGGAAAGCCGGCCCGCAACCTCTGACATGGGGGCGAGCAGCGGAAGGGTGCGGCCCTCCTGGACGGTTTCGTAGGCGATGGCGGTGACGCCGGAGTTGATGAGCTCGCGGGTGAGTTCGGGCTCGGCGGCCAGGTGGAGGTAGGTGAAGAGGATCAGGCCCTTGCGGAAGCGGTGGTACTCGGCTTTGACCGGTTCCTTGACCTTCATGACCATGTCCGCGCGTGCCCAGACGTCGTCCGCCTCGTTGACGATCTCGGCACCGGCGATGGAGTATTCCTCATCGGTGATGCCGGAGCCCAGCCCCGCGCCGCGCTCCACCAGCACGGTGTGGCCGTTGCTGCGGAATTCGTGGACGCCGGCGGCGGTGATGGCCACCCGGAACTCGTTGTTTTTGATTTCTTTGGGGACGCCGATGATCATCGTGGGCTCCATATCTTCGGCCTGGTCAGCCGGAAAGTGCGGAAGGATTTCGTGTATCAACGATAAATCCGGTTGTGAGCCAGCTGACATGAAAGCAAGGTGGGGGCGGAGGCAGATCCCCGTCGTTGCGCGGATCCCGCCGTCCTCAGCTGGACGTTTGTCGAGCCGGAGGGCGGCAGGTGTCGCCTCATGTCCGTTCGTCCACGGGACCTTCCGGGCAGTAGTGTTGGCGCATGCAGCTGCAGGGTGTGGAACAACTGGTTGAGCAGGTGGCGCAGAAGCTGGGCCGTGGCCTGTCGCTCGAGGACCTGGACGGTGTGCTGCTTGCCTACAGCTCCAACCAGTCCCACGCAGACCGCGTCCGGGTGAACTTCCTGCTGAGCAAGAAAGTCCCGGCGGACGTCAGCGCGTGGCAGCTCTCGCACGGCATTGCCACGGCGGTGCGGCCGGTGGTGGTTCCCGCCAACCAGGACCTTGGCATGCTGGGCCGGGTCTGCGTTCCCCTGATGGTGCGCGGCTTCCGGGTGGGATACCTGTGGGTGCAGCAGGACTCGGCGGATGAAAGCCCGACGGCGATCCTCACCCAGCTGCCGGCCGTCAACCACGAGCTCGAGATGCTCTCAGGGCTCCTGCTGGACTCGAACACTGCGGAATCGGAGTTTCGGCGCGGACGGGAGCGGGAGTTCCTGGCCGCCTGCGCCGGCGAACCCAATGCGGTGGCCGCTGTCGCGGGCTGGAAGGAGGTCCAGGGCCGTGGCCCCTGGCAGGTGGTTACGGTGCTCGACGCCGACGGCTGGTCCGGCGGGCCGGACCCCATCGCGTCCACCCTGATCCACCGGGCCGCCGCCCTGCAGGCGACCATTGGTGTGGACTCTGCCCTGTTCAGCGCCGGCACGGAGACGCATTCGGTGGTCCTTTTCCGTGAGTTGTCCGGCAGGGCCAACCACGCCCAGGTCCTGGTGCACTACCAGCTGGAACTCGCCAAGCGCTCCGGACGTCCGGTCCACCGCATCATCCTGGGCCTCAGCGAGGGCTTTGGCCGGCCGCGGGAGCTCGCCTCGGCGTACCGCCAATCGAAGGTGGCGGCCCAGGCCGCAGCCGTGGACCCGCAGCTCGGCGAACTCGTCGACTGCCGGGCCGCCGGCGTCTACCAGCTCCTCGCATCCGCAGGGGGCGGCGCCAGTGCCTGGGCTGACTCGGGTTCGGTCTACGTCCGCATGCTTGAGGACCACGACCGCAACGGGGAGCTTTTGCCGGTACTGGAACTCCTCTACGACAATGACGGCTCCGTCCAGGACGTGGCCACCAAACTCCACCTTCACCGCAGCAGCATCTACAACAGGCTGGGCCGGATCCGGCAGCTGCTCGGCGTGGATCCGCTCAAGGGGATGCCCCGCCTGGAGCTGCACGCCGCGCTGAAGATGCGCCGCTGGGCAGGCAGGCCCAGGATCTAGCCGCCCGCCCCGGGGTCCTTGCCCACGTCGCGCAGCTCGGATTTTTTCTGCCCCTCCAGCCACGCCATGATGGCGGCCCGCGGAATCCGCCGGTGGGTGCCGCGGTACTCCACGGGGATCTCGCCGCGGTCCGTCATGTTCCGCAGGTAGGTGTGCGAGATGCCGGCCAGCTCCGCTGCCTTGGATGTGGTGAGCATGTCCTCCACGCTGCTGACCGTCACCGCGTCGCCGCGGCTGAAGCGGTGCAGGAGATCGACGACGGCGTCCCTCGCCTGGGGCGGCAGCCGGTGGACCGTGCCGTCCACGAAGACGGTGATGTCGTCGCTGCCGGCCAGTGCACGGCCCAGCTTCTCGGCATCCTCCGACGGGAGCGCGCCAGTGATCCGGGGAGCTATCAGTGCCATGCACCCAGCCTACCGGCGGCCACCCCGCCCCGGGCGGGTATGCTCGGCTGATGGAACTTAGTGGCGGCCGGGACGTCGAGGCGGGCGGACTCCGGGGCAAGTTGTACGCCTCGGTAAAGCCCGCAGGAGCCCAGCCCAGGCCCGCCTACGTCCTGCTGCACGGCATCGGAGTGTCCCACCGGTACCTCGCCCGGCTGCATCTGAAACTGGCCAGGGAAGCGGACGTCTACACCTTCGACCTCCCGGGCTTCGGAAAGGCTTCGAGGCCCCCGCGCCAGCTGCAGATCGGGGACTTTGCGGCGTTCGTGGGCGCTGTACTGGCGGAGTCAGGAGTTTCCAGCTATGTGGTGGTGGGCCACTCCATGGGGACGCAGTCAGCGGTGGAGCTCGCACTCCTGGAACCCGGCCGGGTGGCGGGCGCCGTGCTGATGGGACCCGTGGTGGACTCCCCCCGGAAGACAGTCACCAGGCAGGCGCTGGCACTCACGCGTGATGCCCTGTTCAGGGAGAGCCTGACCTCGAACGCCCTCGTGTTCAGCGACTACTTCAGGGCCGGCCCGCGCTGGTACCTGACCGAGCTTCCCGTGATGATGGACTACCCCATGGAGGAAAAGGTGGCCGCCGTCAGCCAGTCCGTCCTGGTCCTTCGGGGCGCCAGGGACCCCATCGCGCGCCGCCCCTGGTGCGAACACCTTGCCGCAGTCGCCCGTCAGGGCACCATGGCCGAAGTCCCGGGGCAGGGCCACGTCCTGCAGCACACCGCCCCGGGCGCATCGGCCGAAGCCATCAGCGGCTGGGTCCGCGCCCTGGACGGCTTCGGCGTCACCGCCTAGGCCGGGCGACTCCAGCCCAGGCGGGCGTCGCCCCTAGAGTCCGAGTTCGTCCAGGACGGGCAGCTTCTCCCGAACCCACGCCCGCGCTTCCGTGGCGCTGGGAGCGGACAATGCCAGCTTGGCCAGCTGCTGCGCTTCCTCGAGCGTGACGGTCTTCAGGACGGCGGCCACGGCAGCGAGGGAGCGGGCTGTCATGGACAGGGTGCTGACGCCCAGGCCGGTAAGGACGACGGCGAGGGCGGGGTCGGCGGCTGCCTCCCCACAGACGCCCACGGGTTTGGTGTTGCCTTCCGCCCGGGAGCCTTCCACTGTCAGGCCCACGAGGCGCAGGACGGCAGGCTGCCACGGGGTGTTGAGGTTGGCGAGCGGGCCGAGCTGGCGGTCCGCGGCCATGGCGTACTGGGTGAGGTCGTTGGTGCCGAGGCTGGCGAAGGCCACCTCCCGAAGGATGGCTTCCGCGGTCAGGGCGGCGGAGGGAACCTCAACCATGACGCCGGGGGTCTTGATGCCCGCATCGGCGCACATCGAGGCAAAGCGTGCGGCTTCTTCTGCGGTGGAGATCATGGGCGCCATGACCCAGACGTCCGCCTCCGACTGCTTCTCGGCCAGGGCGATTGCCTCGAGCTGGCGGTCCAGGACCCCGGGGGTGGTGAAGTCGGTGCGGTAGCCGCGGACGCCCAGGGCCGGATTGGGCTCGGTGGAGTCGGTCAGGAACGGAAGCGGCTTGTCCGCGCCGGCATCGAGCGTTCGCAGGACCACTTTCTTGCCCGGGAAGGCATCAAAAACACTCTTGTAGGCTGCGGCCTGTTCTTCGACGCTGGGCTCGGTGTCCCGCTCGAGGAAGCAGAATTCGGTGCGGAACAGGCCGACGCCCTGGGCGCCCAGCTTGGCGGCCGCCTCGGCATCCTTGCCGCCGCCCACGTTGGCAAGCAAAGGCACCAGGTGGCCGTCCGCCGTCGCTCCCGTTCCGCTGAAGTCGGCCAGCAGGGACGCGGTGGCAGCCCACGCTTCCGCAGCTGCGCGCAGGGATTCGTCGGGTTCGGAGGTGATGCTGCCGGCGGCGCCGTCCACATAGACTTCGGTGCCGTCGGGGAGCTCGTCCACGCCGACTGCGGCCACAACGGCGGGAAGGCCCAGGGACCGGGCGATGATGGCGGTGTGGGACTGCGGACCTCCGCCGGCCGTGACCAGTGCCAGGACCTTGTTGGGGTCCAGGGTGGCGGTGTCAGCGGGGGCCAGGTCCTCGGCCACCAGGACGAACGGGGTGCTGGAGGCGGGGATGCCGGGGGCGGGCACGCCCCGCAGTTCTGCAACGATCCGGGCGCGGACGTCCAGGACGTCGGTGGCGCGTTCGGCCATGTAGCCGCCCAGGTTGTGGAGCATCTCTGATACTGAGGAGCCGGACTCCCAGATGGCGCGCTCTGCGGACATGCCGCGTGCCACAAGCTTGGCCGCGCCCTTGATGAGCATGGTGTCCTTGGCCATCAGTGCGGTGGCTTCCAGGACAGCCTTGCCGTCTCCGGTGGCGTGGGCGGCGCGGGCCTTCAGTTCATCGTGCACCGCCTGGGAGGCTGCCTTCAGCGCTGCAGTTGCTTCCTCGGCGGTGGTCCCTGGCGCCAACTGCTCGCCGGCGGGAGGTTCGCTGATGGGTTTGGGCATCTGCCGGACGGTGCCGATGACGCGGCCTGGGCTGACGCCTACTCCTGGGAAGTTCTGCACTGAAGGTCCTCATTCTCTGCCGGTTGCCAGGCCCGCCCGATATGTCCGGCGCCATGCCGGTCCGCCGGAAGACTGCTGCGTCCGGAGGCGTGAAACGTGCCTGAAAAAAATTGTATGTGATTCAGTTCATATAGCAATGCTATAGGTGCTAGGGTAGCGGTTATGAGTTTGGATGGCCAGCTTCCCCCCAAAATGCGGCTGCTCCGTGCTGCCGCGGAGCTGCTGGCAAACTCCGGGGGAGCCCCTGTCTCCACCCGCCAGATTACCCAGCTGGCGGGGGTCACAGCCCCCACGCTGTACCACCACTTCGGTGACAAGGAAGGTCTGTTCGACGCCGTCGTCGCCGCAGGGTTTGAAGAGTATGTTGCGGGCGAAAGGGATTTTGCCCCCTCCGGACAGCCGCTCGAGGATATCCGGAGAATGTGGGACAACCATGTCCAGTTCGGGCTGAACCAGCCGGAGCTGTACCTGGTGATGTTCGGCAACATCCGCCCGGAAAGCCGCCCGGCAATCGTCGCAGATGCCGAGGCACTCATGGAGGAGATGCTGAACAAGGCAGCGGTGGCGGGCCAGCTGAACGTCCAGCCCCGGGAAGCGGCCAGGTCCATCCTGGCGGCCAACGTGGGCGTGACGCTGATGCTGATTGCGGAGCCCGCCTCCGAACGGAACCTCGAACTGTCCACCATGACCCGGGACGCCATGATCTTTGCGGTGTCCGCCGAGCCCGCTGGCGGCGCGGCTCCGGGCGACGCCGGGAAGTCCTCGGTAGTGGTGGCCGCGATCGCCCTGAACGCCGCACTTCAGGCCTCGCACTCTGACCAGCTTTCAAGCTCGGAACTCAAGCTTTTCCTCGAATGGCTTCACCGCATCTCCACCAGCCCGGCGGGCTGAACCCGCACATTCCGGCAGTACGTCGTCGTAAGTATCGGACCATCCTGCGAAGCCGCAGGAATGACGGTTAGGAAATCACATGGCAACAGAGACAGTTGCAAAACCCCGCACCAGCGCACGCGTGCACGTCCAAAAGTTCGGGACGTTCCTGTCCGGCATGATCATGCCCAACATCGGCGCCTTTATTGCCTGGGGCCTCATTACCGCACTCTTTATTGAAAAGGGATGGTTCCCCGTTCCCCAGCTGGGCGGCTTTGGGGAGACGGACGGGGTGGCGAACACCGGCCTAGTGGGGCCGATGATCACCTACCTGCTGCCGCTCCTGATCGCCTACACCGGCGGCCGGATGGTTTATGACGTCCGCGGCGGCGTTGTCGGTGCCATCGGCACCATGGGCGTGATTGTGGGTGCCGGCATCCCGATGTTCATCGGCGCCATGATCATGGGCCCGCTGGGCGGCTGGACCATGAAGAAGATCGACTCCATCTGGGACGGCAAGATCCGTCCCGGCTTTGAGATGCTGGTCAACAACTTTTCTGCCGGCATCTGGGGTGCCCTGTTGGCCATGCTGGGCTTCTATGGCATCGCCCCACTGGTTTCGGCGTTCAGCACAGGCGCCGGCAACGTGGTCCAGTTCCTGGTGGACAACGGACTGCTGCCGCTCACCAGCATCTTCATCGAACCGGCCAAGGTGCTCTTCCTGAATAACGCCATTAACCACGGCGTGCTCACTCCGCTGGGTGTCCAGCAGTCGCTGGAGCAGGGAAAGTCCATCCTGTTCCTGCTTGAGGCCAACCCCGGACCCGGTTTTGGCATCCTGCTGGCTTATATGGTGTTTGGCCGCGGTGCCGCCAAGGCGTCCGCCCCGGGTGCCGCCATCATCCACTTCCTCGGCGGTATCCACGAGATCTACTTCCCCTACGTTTTGATGCGCCCGCTGCTGATCCTCGCTGCCATCGCCGGCGGAATGACCGGCATCGCCACCCTGGCCATCACTGGTGCGGGCCTGGTGGCGCCGGCCGCCCCCGGCTCCATTTTCGCCGTGCTCGCCCAGACCTCCCGGGACAGCTACATCGGCGTGATCCTTGCGGTCCTGCTGGCGACGGCCGCCTCCTTCCTGGTGGCCTCGGTCATCATGAAGACCACCAAGCACAGCGATGAGGTGGACCTCAACGATGCCACCTCGCGGATGGAGCAGATGAAGGGCAAGAAGAGCTCTGTGGCCTCCACCCTGACGGGCACCGGGGCAGGTGCTGCAGCGGGCGGCGGTGTTGGCGTCCTGGCCGGGCCGGTGCGCAACATCGTGTTCGCGTGCGACGCCGGCATGGGCTCCAGTGCCATGGGCGCCTCGGTGCTGCGCAACAAGATCAAGGCGGCCGGCTTCCCGGACGTCAAGGTCACCAACGCGGCCATCGCCAACCTCAGCGACACCTACGACGTCGTGATCACCCACCAGGACCTGACGGAACGGGCCAAGCCCGCCACGTCCAGTGCCGTCCACTACTCCGTTGACAACTTCATGAGCAGCCCGCGCTACGACGAAATCGTGGAGCTGGTCAGGGAGAGCAATACCGAGGGTGCTGTGACAGCGGAAGGTCCGGACACCGGTGCCGGAACACCCGGCGGAGCATCCGCCTCCGGGCCCGCAACTGCCGCTGCAGCAGGGGCAGGGGCTGCCGCCGCCAGCCACGGCGCCCACGCGGC
>NZ_JBJURL010000037.1:0-41866 GCF_046097905.1 Pseudarthrobacter sp. NKDBFgelt
GGCCGGAACCTGGGCATGGTGACCAAGTCCAACCTGATCCTGGGCATGGGCGAGACCCGCGAGGAGATCTCCGAGGCGCTGCGGGACCTGCATGAGGCCGGCTGCGATCTGATCACCATCACCCAGTACCTGCGCCCGAGTGAGCGGCACCTGCCGGTGGACCGGTGGGTCAAGCCGCAGGAATTCGTGGACCTCCAGGACGAGGCCACCGAGATCGGGTTCCTCGGCGTCATGTCCGGGCCGCTGGTCCGCTCCTCCTACCGGGCCGGCCGCCTGTGGGCCACCGCGATGCGCAAGAAGGGCTGGGACATCCCGGCGGAACTCGCCCACATCGAGTCCTCCGGCAGCACCCGCCAGGAAGCCAGCTCACTCATCGCCAACACTGCATGATGCGGAACAGCCAGCGCTGAATCTCTCTGAAAACTGAAGCAAAGACAGGACCAATGATGTTCCCCGTCAGAATCGAAATCATTCCCTCCGAGGGAATCGTTGAGCAGGTCCGGGCCCGGGTGTCCGCGGCCACGCCGCTCAGCGTCACCTGCCTGCCGCACCACGGCATCGAGCGGACCATGCGCACCGCCGTGGAGCTGAGCGACGCCGGCTACCAGGTGGTCCCGCACCTCGCCGCCCGGGGCATCCGCAGCCGTGCAGAGCTCACCGAAATCATCCGCGGCTGCGATGCTGCGGGAATCCGTGAAGTCTTCGTCATTGGGGGAGACCGGAAGCAGCCCGCCGGCACGTACGGCTCGGCGCTTCCGGTCCTCGAGGACATCGCCCAGTACACCAGCGGAATGATGCGCGTGGGCGTGGCCGGCTACCCAGAGGGCCACCCGCTGGTCAGCCCCCTGGACCTGCTGGACGGGCTGCTGGCCAAGCAGCATCTCGCCTCGCACGTGGTCACTCAGATGTGCTTTTCCGCCGGAAAGATCCATGACTACGCCGCGCTCCTGCGCCGCGAAGGCGTCCACCTGCCCCTCTGGGCGGGCGTGGCGGGGTCCGTCCCGCGGACCAAGCTGGTGGCACTCGCCACGCAGATCGGCGTCGGAAGTTCCCTGAGGTTCCTTAGCCGCAAGGGCCCGCTGGCCCGCAAACTCCTCAGCGGCGACCGGTACTCACCGGACTCCCTGGTGGCCGGGCTCGAAAACACGCCCGGCACCATCGCCGGCATCCACCTTTACAGCTTCAACAGCCTCGATGCGGTCCCCAACGATGCGGCCGCTTCTTCCCCTTCCGCACTCCAGACAGCTTTGATCCGAGGAGCAGCACGTGACAACTAGCCCTGTGACAACCCACCAGGAGCCGCATCTCGAGCGGCAGCTCACCAACAGGCACATCCAGCTGATCGCCATTGGCGGCGCCATCGGCACCGGCCTGTTCATGGGCTCGGGCAAAACCATTTCCGCAGCCGGACCATCGGTCATTTTTGTCTACATGATCATCGGCTTCATGCTGTTCTTCGTCATGCGGGCCATGGGCGAACTGCTGTTGAGCAACCTGAACTACAAGTCCTTCAGCGACTTCGCGGCGGACCTCCTGGGCCCCTGGGCGGGCTTCTTCACGGGCTGGACCTACTGGTTCTGCTGGGTGATCACCGGCATCGCGGACGTGATCGCTATAGCCGGCTACTCCAAGGAACTCTGGCCCGGCCTGCCGCTGTGGATCCCGGGCCTCGCCACGGTGGCCATCCTCCTGCTCCTGAACCTGGTGACGGTCAAGGCGTTCGGCGAGACCGAATTCTGGTTCGCGCTGATCAAGATCATCGCCATCGCGGCGCTGATCGTCGTGGGCATGTTCATGATCTTCACCGGTTTCCAGTCCGACGCCGGCCCTGCCACCTTCACGAATTTGTGGAGCCACGGCGGGATGTTCCCGAACGAGTTCATGGGTTTTGTGGCCGGCTTCCAGATCGCGGTGTTCGCGTTCGTAGGCATTGAGCTGGTGGGCACCACGGCTGCCGAGGCGAAGGACCCGGAGAAGAACCTGCCCCGGGCCATCAACTCCATCCCCATCCGCGTGCTGCTCTTTTACGTGGGCGCCCTGATCATCCTGATGTCCGTCACCCCGTGGACCCAGTTCCAGGCAGGCCACAGCCCGTTCATCGCCATGTTCTCCCTGGCCGGCCTTGGTGCCGCCGCCACTGTGGTGAACCTGGTGGTGCTCAGCTCGGCCATGTCCTCGGCCAACTCCGGCATCTACTCCACCTCCCGCATGGTCTACGGCCTGGCACAGGAGGGGGACGCGCCGTCGGTCTTCCGCCACCTGTCCGCCCGCAAGGTCCCGCAGAACGCCCTGTTCCTCTCCTGCGTCCTGCTGCTTTCCGGCGTCATCCTGATGTACGCGGGCCAGGACATCGGCAAGGCCTTCGAAATGGTCACCACCGTCTCCGCCGTCTGCTTCGTCTTTGTCTGGTCCATCATCCTGGCCAGCTACCTGGCATTCCGGCGCCGGCGCTCCCACCTGCACGAGGCGTCCAGGTACCGGATGCCCGGCGGGGTTCCCATGGTCTGGGTGGTGTTCGCATTCTTCGCCTTCGTCCTGTGGACGCTGACCACGCAGGAGGACACCCTGCTGGCGCTGCTGGTCACGCCAGTGTGGTTCCTCATCCTCGGTGCCGCCTGGCTGGTGCTGCGCCGCCGCCCCGCGCACCTGGCCCGGTACGCCACGTTCAAGTCCGAGCTCGCCCAGGACCTGGATACCGAGGCGTCCGCAATTGACCGCGACTTTGACGACGCGTTGAACGATGGAGTGAAGAAATGAGCACGGTACCGGACACAACCCTCCCCAGCTCCCCGGCAGGTGCCGCGGCGCAGGACCAGCCAACCGCCGTCGAGCATGTCCTGACGGTTGACTGCGTGGAGTCACCCGGCATTGTCCACGCGATCTCGGAATTCCTGCTGCAGCAGGGGTGCGACATCATCGACATCAAGCAGTACGGGGACAAAGCGCAGGGGCACTTCTTTATGCGCGTGCACTTCGCCTCGGCGCAGGAACGGCAGAGTACCGGGGACCTGCGCCGCGGCTTCGCGCCTGTTGCGGAGAAGTGGCAGATGAACTGGCAGCTGGAGCCGCACGGCCGGAAGCGCCGCGTGCTGGTGATGGTGTCCAAGATGGGCCACTGCCTCAACGACCTGCTGTTCCGCGCCCGCACCGGCGATATCCCGGTGGAGATCGTCGCCGTCGTCTCCAACCACCGCGACCAGGAAGGCCTGGTCCAGTGGCACGGCATCCCGTTCTTCCACGTGCCGGTCTCCGGGGACACCAAGGCCGACGCCGAAGCCCGGCTCCTGGAGCTCGTGGACGCGTTTGACGTCGAACTCGTGGTCCTGGCCCGGTACATGCAGGTGCTCAGCGATGAGCTCTCGGCCAGGCTTGCGGGCAAAACCATCAACATCCACCACTCGTTCCTGCCGAGCTTCAAGGGTGCCAAGCCCTACCACCAGGCGTATGAACGCGGCGTAAAGACGGTCGGAGCCACCGCGCACTACGTCAACGCGGAGCTGGATGAGGGGCCGATCATCTCCCAGCAGGTCATCGAGGTGGACCACACGTATACGGCCGATGACCTGGTGGCCGTGGGCCGGGACGCAGAGTGCGTGGCCCTCCGGAACGCCGTCCGCTGGCACTGCGAGGGCAGGATCCTGCTGCTGGGCAACCGGACCGTGGTCCTGCGGTAGGCGCCATGAAACCGAGCGAACCACACAGCTGGCGGCGGGTGTCCTGGAACGCGCTGCCCGCGGGCCAGCAGGTGCGCCTCTCGCAGGACGGGCAGGCCATCGGCTGCGGCGTGGTGGACGGGACCACACCGGACGGCTCCATCATCTGGGTGGTCCTGGACGGCTGGCGCGAGCGCCGGATGTTCCACCGGGAGGACTTCGTCAAGGTGGAGATCAAGGGCTAGGCACGGCTGTTGACCGCTCCCGCGCAACCGGCAACGATGAAGTATGACTGACACCGCAGATGCCCCTTCTGGCGACGACGACGCGGAGGAGGTTGCTGGCGTGGAGACGGTGGAGAGCATCGCGGACGAGATCCGTGACGAGATCCGCCTGGGCCACGTCCAGGACGACGTAAGCCACGTGCTGGAGGAACGCTTCGACGAGGCGGGCATCAGCCTGCGTCCAGAGGCCGTGGACGACCTTGCCGAGGACATCGAGAAGGATGCCTCGACCTAGGAATCCAGGCTAGGGCCAGTCGGCCAGGCGAAACTGCACGGGCTGCCGGATGCCGACCAGGAGGTCGCCGGTCCACTCGGCGACTGTGCGCTGCCGGCCCTCCAACGGATCCGAAATATCGGGCTGCTGAACATCCTCGCGGGCAGTCTGCGTAGCGTCGTCCGAGCGTTCCATGTATCCCCCTTGGCGTGCTGTTGAAGCTAACCGTAGGCAGGCCGGGACGGCAACGGAAGAGGGTTTATCTATCGACGGGATAAACTTGGCAAATCTTGAGCAAGAGGCGCATAAAGCAAGCGGACGACGGCAGGAGGTCCCGCCGTCGTCCGCTGTCCTTTTGCCCCGCTGCGGGAGTTTTTGTCCAGATATGCAGGGTTTGAGGCCCTTCAACCCTGCGTATCTGGACAAAAACTCTAAGGGTGGGGAGGGCTAGTCGTCGTAGGTGTTGGCGATGTAGACGTCGCACGGTGCGTTGTGCGCAACGCTGTTGGCCACGCTGCCGAGGAGCCGGCCGATGCCGCGCATGCGCCGGTTGCCGACGACGATCAGCCGGGCGTCGAGGCGCATGGCTTCCTTGATGAGGGCGTCAGCGGGCTTGCCGCGGGCGGCGAAGTAGCTGATCTCCACTCCCGGCCGCGTCTCGCCGAGGGATTTGGCGACCGTTTCGGCAGCCTCGGAGTTCCAGACCTTCACTTCATCCGAGCCGACGCCGAAGGTCTCGGACCGGTCCGAGTCGAATGCGGTGACGATGTGGAGGGAACCTCCCAGCGACTTTGCGAGGCCCAGCGCCACTTCCGCAGCCTTCCGTGCTGACGGGCTGCCGTCCACACCTACAACAACTACTCCGCTCATGCTTTGCTCCTTCGTTCTGTGTCCGTGGTTCAACGTCCACTGGCCAGTCTAGAGAAGTCCGGGCTGAAGACCCCACGTCATTTTGCGGATGTCCCCACTTTGCAGTCCGCTCACCGCGGCGAGCTCGAAGTCATCCATGATGCCGAGGCGGCGGGCGCAGGCCAGGAGGCTCAGCCGCCGCTCCTCCAGGGCAGCCTTTGCTTCCCCGAGTTCGGCCAGCTCCAACTTCAGCCCCACGATGACAGCCAACTGCTGATCAGGGTGTGCCCCGGACGGCAGCAGGTCATCAAAGGACAGGCCGATGGTGCGGATGGTCCAGCGGGAAAGCCCTGCAGCCTCGGCCAGGCGCGTCACCTTGATCCCGTCCCGGAGCGCCTGCGCGATGTGCTGGTTCAGGCGGACGGAGAGCGGACGGCTGCTGCTGGCGTTGAAGGCGATGCGCTGCCGGTTCGCCTTGAGCAGCCTGCGGAGCTTGTCCGCCTGCCGGGCGGCCGGGTCGGGTTTCGGCATTCCGCGGTAGCGGTAGTAACCGGCATCGTCCTGATGCGTAACGCTCACGATCACTCCTCGCTTCGGTGTGCCGCTGAACGGGCCGACGTACCTAGAAGGCTAGGCAGTAAGGCTCCCGGGCGGAAATACCAATAGTGCGTGGACCCATAACCGGAACGTGTGGGTGGGCCAGCCATAAGGGACGCTTATCCGCCCACGCACTTTAGGTCTTATCCACAGCAGCGGGATTTCCCTAGTGTCGAAGGAAACGAGCTCCTGACTCCCCTAGGAAGAGACCATGCCAGAATTTGTACCTGCCTCGCGGGTATCCCGCATCAAGTCCTCGGCCAGCGTGGCCGCCGCGGCCCGGGTGCGTGAGCTGAAGGCGGAAGGACGCCGCATCCTTGACCTGACAGTCGGCGAGCCGGACTTCGACACCCCGGAACACATCAAGGCGGCCGCCGTGGAGGCCATCACCCGCGGCGAAACCAAGTACACGTCCGTCACCGGAACTCCTGCACTGCAGCAGGCCATCCTCAAAACCCTCGAACTGCGCACCGGCCTGCGTTACACCCCTGCTGAAATCACCATCGGCGGAGGAGCCAAGCAGGTCATCTTCACCGCTTTCATGGCCTCCCTCAACGCCGGTGACGAAGTGATTGTCCCCGCCCCCTACTGGGTTTCGTACCCGGACATGGTGCTTGCCAACGACGGCACTCCGGTCGTGGTTCCCTGCGGCGAGGACTCCGGATTCAAGCTCACACCCGAGGCGCTTGCCGGTGCCATCACCGGCCGGACCAAGTGGGTCATCCTCAACGCACCGTCCAACCCCACCGGCGCCGTGTACTCCCGTGCCGAACTGCGGGCGCTCGCCGACGTCCTTGCCGTTCACCCGCACGTCTCTGTCCTTGCGGACGAAATCTATGACCAGATCTACTTCGGCGAAGGCAAGCTGGCCAGCCTGGTGGAGGTGGCCCCGGAACTCAAGGACCGGGTCCTGGCCGTCAACGGCGTGTCCAAGGCCTACGCCATGACCGGCTGGCGGCTGGGATACGCTGCCGGGCCGGCGCCGCTGATTGCCGCCATCAACAAGCTGCAGTCGCAGATTTCCTCCTGCCCGTCTTCCGTGAGCCAGGCCGCCGCTGCTGCCGCACTCACCGGCAGCCAGGACTTCGTCCGGGACAGCGTGGAGACCTACCGCAAACGGCGGGACACCGCCGTCGCCGCCCTGAACGCCGTTGACGGCCTGTCATGCACGACGCCGGACGGCGCCTTCTACACGTACGTGAACTGTGCGGGGGTCATCGGCAAAACAACGCCCGAAGGACAGGTCATCAGTAACGACCAGGACTTCACCCTCTACCTGCTTGATGCAGCCTCCGTGGCTGTGATCCAGGGCTCCGCTTACGGCCTGGGCCCGTACTTCCGGATCTCCTACGCAACCAGCCTGGACGTCATCGAGGAATCCATCGCTGCCATCGACAAGGCCGTCCAAGCCCTCACCTGACCCAACCCCACCGAAGGAAACAACGCCGTGATCCACGTCAAAACCACCATCGACCGCCCCAGTGCCGACGCCGTCAGCCGGCTTGCGAAGTTCTCGTCAGCCACCATCCACGAGGCACAGGGCCGTAAGGGCGCACTGAGCTCCCGCATCAAGCCCATCGACAGGTCCATGTCCTTCTGCGGCCCCGCCACCACCGTCCGCTGCGCACCGCGTGACAACCTGATGCTCCAGGTGGCCATCCACTACGCCCAGCCCGGGGACGTCATCCTGGCTTCCGCTGGGGAGTACGAGGAAGCCGGGACGTTCGGCGACGTCCTGGGCAACGCCATGAAGGCCAAGGGCCTGGCCGGCCTGGTGACGGACTCCGGTGTCCGCGACACCCAGGACCTCATTGAACTCGGACTGCCCGTCTTTTCCGGCAGCGTGTCCATCAAGGGCACGGTCAAGGAGACCATTGGCCCCATCAACCACCCGGTGGTCTTTGGTGACGAAATCATCTATCCCGGTGACGTCCTGCGGGGCGACGCCGATGGTGTGGTGGTGGTCCGCAAGGACGAGATCGAGGAGGTCATCCGCCTCTCCCAGGAACGTGACGACGCCGAGCGTGACCTCATTGACCTGTACAAGGCAGGCGGCACCACCATCGATCTCTGCAACCTCACGGACGTCCTGAAGGCCAAGGGCCTGCTGGTGGAACAGGCCTAGCTGGGCTCTCCATCAGAGCACGAGCGTCAGCCGCCGGCCGGGCAATGGCCGGCGGCCTGCGCTTTCCCCGCCGCGCCGGCTGCGAGAATGGGCGCATGCCCCTCGACAGATTTCCGATCCGCCGGCTGGAAGAGGATCCATCCAACGTCCTTGACCGTCGGCAGTGGCCGGCAGTCCTGCCGCCCGTGGCACAGGTACTGGACGACGGGCTCGAACTGACGTCAGCCACCGTCCTGGTGGGCGAGAACGGTTCAGGGAAATCAACGATCGTGGAAGCGATAGCCCTGGCGTACGGTTTGTCTCCCGAAGGCGGGTCAACCGGTGCGCGGCACAGCACCAGGGCCAGTGAATCCCTGCTGGCCGATCACCTGCAGCTTGTCAGGAATGCGGGCACCACCAGGCGCGGTTACTTCCTGCGGGCCGAAACAATGCATGGCTTCTTTACCTACCTGGAGAAAAATCCCAGCACCTCGGGCCGGGACGATATCCGCTTCCACGACATGTCCCACGGGGAGTCGTTCCTGGAACTCGCGGTCAACAGATTCCGCGGGCGGGGGCTGTGGGTGCTGGATGAGCCGGAGTCCGCATTGTCCTTCAGCGGGTGCCTGAGCCTCCTCGGAGTCCTGAAAGACCTCCTGGCGTCCGGGGAATCCCAGGTGATCATGTCCACGCACTCGCCGGTTCTTGCGGCCCTTCCGGGAGCCCGGATCCTGGAAGTAGGGCCGTGGGGACTACGCCCTCGGGGCTGGGAGGAGCTGGACCTCGTGGGCAGCTGGCGGTCGTTCCTTGATGCGCCCCAGCGGTACCTCCGGCACCTCTAGTCCAGGCCGGAGCAGTGGGACCGTGCGGCCTACTGCGCGGGCAGTGGATACTCCGGCGGACCGAATGACGCATCCTCCAGGTACCACACGGTGGACCCCCGGCCGCCGGCCGGCATGATGCTGCCTTCGAACACAAACACAGGCTCAACGGACCGGTCCTCCGGCCGCCAAAAACCATTGGCGGGGCAATGGAATCCGGTTCTGGCCATCAAACCCGGGCTTTTACCCGAATTTCTCCCCAAGGTGTTTATCTTTTTCACGGCGCACTCCCATTGATCCGCACAAGAATTAATTCGCCGCAATTGTCCGGCTTTTCTTAGATTCTAGGATCGGCGGAGCGGGAATACTAAGACCAATGATGAGTGGCGCGATAAGTGGAACCTATGGACCAGCTACCGTGAATATTTGCTGCTGAGCATTTCCTGCAGCATTTCCTTCACTACGAGCAGGACCGCGGACGCCGCCTCGGACAGCGGGTCATGATCGGGGGTGCACAGCGCAATCTTGCACTGCAACGCCGGATCCACAATGCGCAGCACCTGGAAGTCCTCCTCGTGGAACAGGGCGTCAGCAGCCGACTTGGGCATGATGGTGGCACCAAGATCGGCCCGCAGCAGCCGGGCAAGGGAGGGGACGGACTCCACTTCCCCCACCAGCCGGAGCTTCAGGCCCTTGCTGGCGAAGCCGGCCTCCACCGCCTGGCGGAGGGTGTGGATCTGCTCGGGCAGGAACAGCCCGTGGCGGGCCACCTCCTCAAGGGTGATGCCGCCGTCGGCCTGCTGCACCCCTGCCCTGCCCGCGTTGACCACGAAGTGCAGGTCCTCCACGATCATCGTGGTGAACTGCACGCCGCGGATAGGGCCGGGCTCGTAGATCAGCGCCATGTCCAAACGGCCGTTCTTGATGGCCTCGCTGAGTACGCCGCCGTAGATCTCCGTGACGTGCAGGACGATGTCCGGGTACCGGCTGGCCACCTCGCTGATGATCCGCGGCGTCAGGCTTGAAGCCATGCTGTAGGGCGCAATCGCAATTGACACGCGGCCGGATGGTGCCGCCCCGGACCTGGCGACGTCCTGCCGTGCCTGGTCCACCAGCCGCAGGATGGACTGGGCATGCCGGTACAGCGTGTGCCCGGCGGCGGTGGGCTTTACCCCCTGCTTGCTGCGGATCAGCAGGCGCTGCTTGAGGTCGTTCTCAAGGGCCGATACCTGCTGGCTCAGGGCGGGCTGGGCCACATGCAGCGCTGCCGCGGCCTTGGTGATGCTTCCTGAATCCACAATCTGCACGAAGTACGCAAGCTTCCGCGTATCCATGGCCGCCTTCTCTCTTTGCGGCGTCCTGAACCCATAAAGGTCATAACCGGATGCTATGGAGGGATACGCAACTGGTCTTTGTGTGATGCATATCTCTGACACTAGGTTGAACCCAGAACGCTATTTCATGAGCAATTCATTCTACCCCGACCAGGCATGCGATTTAACGATGACGTCAGACGCATTATGCATAAAGGCGGTGTTTACCGGAATAGGCGTTTTCTTTTACATATCCGAAATATGCACTCAATAGCTTCAAAGCATCCAAGGATCCCCCACCAGCCCGGATTCTTCTTGAGAAAGAGACAGCAAATGCGAGCAACTATCAAAGGCAAAATGGCGGCCGTGGCCGCCCTCTCCGCAGCGGTTCTGGTCCTCTCCGGCTGCGGGGGCGGCAGCGAGGCGGCCGGCAGCGGGGGAAGCGCCACCTCGGGCGAGGTGAACCTCATTGCCTACTCGGGGGTCTGGCAGGACCAGTACACCGCCGCAGTGATCGAACCCTTCCAGGCCAAGTACCCGGACATCAAGATCAACTACGCCTCCAAGCGGTCCTCCGCCGAAATGCTCAGCGCCCTGCAGGGCCAGAAGAACAACCCCGCTACCGACGTCGCCATCATGGACAACTCCGTGTCCACCACCGGCAACAAGCAGGGCCTGTTCGAGAAGGTAGACGAGGAAAGCGTTCCGAACCTTGCCAACGTCCCGGAAAAGTTCCAGGACAAGGAAGGGTACGGACCGGTGGCGATGCTCGACGCCGTAGGCCTGGTGTACGACACCGCCACGTTCCCCGAGGCCCCGGACAGCTGGAAGGTCCTCTGGGACCCGGCCTACGCCGGCAAGATCAACGTCAACGCCCCGCCCTCCCTGCTGGGCCTGTCCCTGACCGCCATCACCTCCAAGATGGAGGGCGAGGACTACACCCAGGGCATTGACTCCGCCGTGACCCGCCTCAAGGAAATGGCGCCCGGCGTCCAGACGTTCGCACCCAACCCGGACGAATACCAGAACGTCATTACCGGCCAGACCGTCCTTGGCCTTGGCCAGAACGCCCGCGGCCAGTTCTACAGCGACCAGAGCAACAAGAAGATTGGCGTCACCTTCCCCAAGGAAGGCACCGTCTACCAGATCAACACCATCAACCTGGTGAAGGACGCCCCGCACTCCGAGGCTGCCAAGACCTTCGTTGACTACGCACTGTCCGCAGAGGCACAGACGGCCTTCGCCAAGGCACTGTTTTACGCACCCTCCGTCACCAATGCGGAACTGCCCGCCGATGTGAAGGACCGCGTGGTTCCCACCGACGGCTCCCTCAACATCGTCCCGCTGGACGTCGAATTCCTGTCCTCGGCCCGCGACAAGTGGACCGACACCTGGAAGCGCCAGATCATCACCAACTAGCGCCTGCCGGCGCCCCCTCCCCAACTTCCCCTTCAGGAGAACTGAAACCGTGACTGAACCCAAACTGTCGATCGTTGATCTGACCAAAAGATACGCAGCAGATCTTGACCCCGCCGTCGACCGCCTGAACATGGAAGTTGAGGAGGGGCACCTGGTGGCACTCCTCGGCCCGTCCGGCTGCGGCAAGACCACTACCCTCCGGATGGTTGCCGGCCTCATGGACCCCACCGCCGGCTCCATCGTGGTGGACGGGAAGGAAATCACCCACACCCCGGTGAACAAGCGCGGCATGGGCATGGTGTTCCAGTCCTACGCCCTGTTCCCGCACATGAACGTGGAGCAGAACGTGGCCTTCGGCCTGGAAATGCGCCAGGTTTCCAAGGCTGAGCAGAAGGCACGGGTGGCGGCCGCCCTGGACATGGTCCAGCTGGGCCACCTCGGCAAGCGGCAGACCAAGGAGCTTTCCGGCGGCCAGCAGCAGCGGATCGCCCTGGCCCGCGCCCTGGTGGTGGAGCCCACCCTGCTCCTCCTGGATGAGCCCCTGTCCAACCTGGATGCCAAACTCCGCGAAACCATGCGCACCGAAATCCGATCCATCCAGCAGCGCACCCGGGCAACCACGCTCTTCGTCACGCACGACCAGGACGAGGCCCTGGACATGGCTGACCGGATCGCCGTGATGAACGGCGGCCTGATCGAACAGTTCGGCTCGCCCACCGAGGTGTACGAGCGGCCCCGCACGCATTTCGTCGCCAACTTCATTGGCCAGGCCAACTTCCTGACCGCCCGCGTCGGCGCGGAAATGGGACGGGCCAACCTGGCAGGCGAAAGCTACTACAAGGTGGACGTGGACGGCCTGGGCCAGTTCGGCGCCATTGGGTCCGCCGGCCTGTCAGGCAGCAGCCACGAACTGGTCATCCGCCCGCACCGGCTCAATGTGTCCCTGCACCCCGGCGCAGCGCAGGCACCACTCGCCGGCACCATTGAACGGGTCAGCTACACCGGCGATGCGCTTGCCGTCGCGGTCCGCGTCGGGGACCAGCAGCTGCACGCGCAGATGCTGACCAGCAGCGGCGACCTGCCCCGCATCGGAGACGCTGCCTACCTCTCCTGGGCGGCCGACGACGCCTACCTCCTCCCAGCAGCCGCCCAGCCGGGGAGGCTGGCAGCATGACGGTCCTGGAAGCCCCCGCCGCGCCGGAACGGCCCAGGGCCCAGGACGAGGGGCAGCTCGAACGGGCCACCGAGCGGCGAAACCGGCGCACCTACCTGGCGCTGCTGCTTCCGGGCCTGCTCGGCCTGCTGGTCAGCTTCGTCTTCCCGCTGGCGTACATGGTCCGGATGTCCTTCAACCAGGGCGCACCGGACGGCGTCATCGTCGAGACGTTCACCCTGGACACCTACATCCAGCCCCTCACCGACCCCTACTACTGGCGGGTCACGCTGGACACCTTCCAGATGGGCGTCACCGTCGGCATCCTCTGCGTCATCGTGTCCTACCCGGTGGCCCTCTTCCTCGCACGGAGCACCAGCAAATGGCGCGGCCTGCTCATCGCCATCGCCATCGCCCCGCTGCTCACCTCCGCCGTGGTCCGCACCTACGGGTGGATGGTCATCCTGGGAACCAACGGGCTGATCAACTCCTCGCTCGGCGGCCTGGGCCTGATCGACACACCCCTGAAGCTCACCAACAACATGACCGGCGTGACCATCGGCCTGGTGGAAATCTTCATGCCGTACGCAATCCTTGCCATGATCTCCGGGTTCGGCAGGCTAAGCCCCCAGCTTGAAGAGGCCGCCGGTTCCCTCGGAGCCAGCAAATTCAAAGTCTTCACCCGGGTAACACTGCCGCTGTGCCTTCCCGGCCTCCTGACGGCGTTCCTGCTGGTCTTCGTCCTCTCCATCAGCACCTTCATCACCCCGCGGCTCCTGGGCGGCGGCAGCGTGCAGGTGCTGGCCACCGAGATCTACGACCAGACCACCGGCTTGCTCAACTGGCCGTTCGCCGCCGCCCTGTCCGTCATCCTGCTGGTGCTCTTCGGCCTGATCATCGCCGTCTACCAGCGCCTCACCAAGAAAATCGGAGGCTGACCGTGAGCAGTGCCAACGCAAGCAGCGCCAAAGTCTTCAAACCGCGCTTCAACCCCGCCAAACCCGCCTTCGGCGCGCTGGTGTTCCTGCTGTACCTGTTCCTGCTGGCACCGCTCCTCATTGTGTTTGTGGTGTCCTTCGCGTCCAACCAGTACCTGTCCTTCCCGCCGGAGGGGATCACCCTGAAGTGGTACGAGATGCTGCCCCAGGAAAGCACATTCATGGAGGGCATGAAGGTCAGCCTGATTGTGGCCGTCATCGTCACGCTCATTGTCCTCGCGCTGGGTGTGCCGGCGGCGCTCGCGCTGGACAGGTTCGAATTCAAGGCCAAGGCCGCCGTGCAGTCGTTCTTCCTCTCGCCGCTGCTGATCCCCAGCATCGTCCTTGCCCTGGGCATGGTGCTGCTCTTCGGTCCGTTGGAACTGAACAACACCTACGCCGGCATCATCATCGGCCACGTGGCTATCACCATCCCGTTTGTCATCAGGACCACCCTGATGAGCCTGGCCACGACGGACACGTCCTGTGAGGCGGCCGCACGCATCCTGGGCGCCGGCTCCTGGACGGTGTTCCGCCGCGTGACCCTTCCCATCATCCAGCCGGGCGTGATCGCCGGCGGCGTCATCGCCTTCATCGTCTCCTTCGATGAAGCCGTGATCTCACTGTTCGTGGCCGAATCAGGCCTGCCAACCCTCCCCGTGCAGGTGCTGAGGTACGTGGAAAACTCCGCGGACGCCGCCGTCGCAGCCCTCTCCGTGATCCTCATCCTCATCTCTCTTGCCGTGGTGGTGGTCGTGGAACGCGTCATGGGACTGCGCAAAGCCCTGCGCTGACTCCTCCCGCCCGTACAACCAAACAGTCCTGCCCGGTCCGCACCAGCGGGCCGGGCAGGACGCCGTCCAGAAGAGGCACAGGTCATAACCGGCACCTATCCCGTGACACCGATTACGTCTTTGTGTGATCAAAGTCCCGGTGCCAGACTTTTTCTACAAGCCCGGTATTCCGGGCCCGGGACCGCAGCCCCATCCGGCTGGTCCACAGACTTCCGCTTCCGGCAGCTGCCGCTTCCCCTGGCCAGCGCCGCGCTACCACCCCCAAGGAGGGCTCACATGGGACCCATCGTTGATCTCGTTGCAGATCTTGGAGAAGGCTTCGGCACGTACTCCATGGGCGACGACGCGGCCCTCCTGGAAGTAGTGTCCAGCGCTAACATCGCCTGCGGCTTCCATGCAGGGGACCCGGACATCATGAACACTACGGTCGCCGAGTGCGTGCGCCGCGGCGTCAGCATCGGTGCCCACCCCAGTTTCCCGGACCTCCGCGGCTTCGGCCGGCGCGCCATGGACCTCACCGCTGAGGAAGTCCGCAACGACGTCCTGTACCAGTTCGGAGCCCTCGGCGCCTTCGCCGCCTACCATGGCGCCGCCGTCGTGCACCTCGCACCGCACGGACGCCTCGGAAACCTTGTAGCCACCCGGCCCGACTATGCCCAGGCCGTGGCGGACGCCGCAGCACGCGTCAGCCCGGACCTCATTGTCCTGGCCCAGGACGGCGAGCTTGCAGACGCCGCAAAAGCGCGCCAGCTGCCCGTGGGCATCGTGGGCATCGCAGACCGCGCCTACGAGGCGGACGGCACCCTGGTGCCACGCAGCCGCCCAGGCGCCGTCATCCACGATGCCTCCGCCATCGTGGACCGCACCATCCGCATGGTCTGCGAGGGCCTGATCGAAACCGTCGCCGGAACCGACCTGCCGATCGTCGCCGACACCATCCTGCTCCACGGGGACACCCCGGGCGCGGTCCGGCTGGCACGCCAGGTCCGCAGCGAACTGGAGCGCGCCGGTGTGACCATCGCCCCGCTCGCCCAGGTCCTGGCCGCCAAAGTGGAAGCCGCCTGACATGCCCGCCGTTTCCACACCAGCGCTGCCTCCGGTGGAGGTCTTCGAATCCGGGGACGCTGCCCTGCGCGTCGTCGCATCTTCCGCGGACCGGGAGGCCAACTGGGCCACCGTCCATGCCCTTGCCGAGTGGCTGGACGCCGCCGGAGCCGACGGCGTCCACGGCGCGGTGCCGACGTACGACTCCCTGCTCGTGGAATTCGACCCCGGCGTCACCTCCGCCCGCCAGGTCCGGGCCTTCGTGCTGCTGGGCCTGCGTCAGCTCGAATTCACAGGCACCCCCGCCCGCGCCCCCCGCGAGTTCAGTGTCCCGGTGGTCTACGGTGGCGAGTACGGGCCGGACCTGGAACGCGTAGCTGAACAGCAGCAGCTCCCGGTGGAGGAGATCATCCGCCTGCACACTACTAAGTCCTACGTGATCCGCTGCTTGGGCGCACCCGCCGGATCGCCCATGATGGACGGCCCCGACTTCCCGCTGCCGGTCCCGCGTCTTAAGGACCCCCGCCTCTCCGTCCCTGCCGGGGCTGTGTCCGTGGCCGGCCGCCAGGCCGTGATCGCCCCCGCGGCCGCACCCGGCGGATGGTGCGTCATAGGCCAGACCCCGCTCACAGTCCTCGACGCAGCGGCCGAACCGCTGGTTCCCTACGTCCCCGGCGACGTGCTGCGGTTCCACCGGATCCCGCCGGAGGACTTCGCCACATACGCCGGCCGAAAACTGGAGGCAGCACGATGAACGGTTCCCTGGTCATCCAGCAGCCCGGCAACTCCGTGGTCACGGACCTTGGCCGCTTCCGGGGACCCCGGTTCGGGCTGCCCGTGAACGGCGCGCTGGACCAGTTCTCGGCCCGGGCGGCGAACATCCTCGCCGGCAACGCGGACAACTCACCGCTCCTGGAAATCACTGCCCTCGACTTCCGGATGCGCGCCACCACGGACATCCTGATCGCCGTCACGGGAACGCCCCTGCACCTCACAGTGGGCGGGCGCGAGTGCCAGCAGTGGGAGCCAGTGTCCGTGCGGGCGGGGGAGGCAGTGGCGCTGCGCAGGCTCGACGGCGGCCTCCGGGCCTACGTAGCGGTCCACGGCTCAGTGCACGCGCCGGTCCTCCTGGGCAGCTGCGCGCCGGACACCGTGGTGGGATTCGGGCTTCGGCTTACGGAAGGCACGGAACTGAGGACCTTCAAGAGCGTCCCGCCCATCCGGCAGCCGTACTTCGACCTGCCGCTGTTCCGCCTGGGCCTGACCCGCCCGGAGTTCCACAGCACCGCAGTGGTGGATGTGACGGACGGCCCCGATGTGGACGAATTCGGCGGGACCGCGGACCTGCTCTACAGCACCGAGTACACCGTCAGCGGCCGGAGCAACCACATCGGGCTGCGGCTGGGAGGGGCACTTCCGGAACGCCAGTCCACCGCCGAGGTGCTGTCCAGGGGAGTCCCGGTCGGAGCCATCGAGGTGCCCTCCCGGGAGGAACTCCTGGTTCTGCACCGTGGACGCGGGGTAACCGCCGGCTACCCCGTCCTGGCCGTGGTGACCAGCCGCTCGCTGGACGTCCTGGCGCAGGCCCGGCCCGGCCACAAGATCACGTTCCGCAAAACCACCGTCCCGGAGGCAACAGCGAAACATCGGGCAGCGCTGAGGGAACTGGAAACCCTCCGCTCCACGGTGGGCACCGTTTTCTCCCTCCTCGGCGTGGGAGGTCCCCCGGGCCCGCCCCGGCTTGCACCCGCCGCCGGAAGCTGAAGACTCTCGCTTCCCCCGAAAAGCATTGTTACCATCCCCTTTAAGTAAGGAACGCCATGTCCACCTCAACGCATGCGGCCCAGCCGCACCAGGAGCGGCTCAGCAGCAAGCAGACCCGCAAGGTCGTCACGGCCGGCTGCGTCGGCATTTTCGTGGAACTTTATGACAACGGCATCTTCGCCTTTATGGCCGGAACGCTTGCCCTCGTCTTCCTGGCCCCCGGAAACCCGGACAACGCACTCCTGTTTGTCTTCGCCGGCTACGCCGTCTCCTTCTTCGTGCGCCCCCTCGGCGCCGTCGTCTGCGGTTACCTCGGTGACCGGATCGGGCGGCAGAAGCTCCTGGTGTTTGTCATCCTGCTGATCAGCGTTGCGACCGCGGGCATCGGCCTGCTGCCGCCGTACGCGGCCATCGGCGTCGCGGCCCCCATCCTGCTCGTGCTGCTCCGCATGCTCCAGGGCTTTTCCGTTGGCGGTGAAGCTGCAGGCGCAATGACCTTCCTCGCCGAGCACGCTCCCGAGGGCAAGCGCGGCGTCATCACCTCCTACGCCCAGATTGCCTCGTTCGCAGCCCTCCTGACCGGCACCCTGGTTGCCTATTCCATGTCCCCCTGGCTCACCCAGGAAGCGATTGACGGCGGTGGCTTTGGGTCATTCGCTTGGCGTATCCCGTTCCTGGTGGCCATCCCCATGGGCATCATCGGCTGGTACATCCGCAAAGCCATCAGTGACACCCCCAACTTCGAAAAGCTCAAGGAAGAAGGCGGGCTCTCGGCCAACCCGCTCAAGGAGGCTTTTGCCTCGCCCGAGCACCGCCGCGCCATGCTGCTGGCACTCTTCATTCCGCTGATGAACGGCTCCGGCTACTACGTCCTGTTCTCCTACATGCCCACGTTCCTCAAGGGCAAGCAGCTGAACTTCACCATCGGCGAGGCGCTGCTGGTCACCGCCTGCAGCCTGGTGGCCATCTGCATCGCCATCCCCTTCATGGGCGCGCTCTCGGACCGCATCGGCCGCAAGAAGGTCATCGCCGGTTCCGCCATCGCCATGGCCGTCCTGGGCATCCCTTCGTACGCGCTGATTGCCACCGGCGAGATGGCACTGGCCATTTTGGGCGCCTCCATCATGGCAGTGGTCTTCGCCGGGCACACGGCAGTCATCCACATCCTCATCGTGGAGCTCTTCCCCACCCGCGTCCGGTACTCGGCCTACGGCCTGGGCTACAACATCTCGTCCGCACTCTTTGGCGGCACCGCGCCGCTGCTGATGACCTGGCTGATCTCGTCCACGGGCAACATCTACATGCCCGCGTTCTACGCCGTGATCACCGCGCTGGGCACCCTTGCCGCGGTCAGCACGGTCAAGGACAGGGCGCACCTGCCGCTCCGCGACGCCTGACTTTCCACTTTCCCGAATTTCCGCTACCTGCGCAGCACGCTGCTGCACCTTCCTAGGAGACCTGCATGTCCTTTTCCGACTACTCAACGGCCCTCGTCACCGGTGCCTCCACCGGCATGGGCGCCGCGATCGCCGAACGCCTAACAAAGCGCGGACTCACCGTCCACGCCCTGGCCCGCAACGAGGACCGCCTGAAGGAACTCGCGGACAAAACCGGCGCTGTGCCCCACGTGGTGGACCTGACGGACACCGCGGCGCTGGCCGCCGCCGTCGGGAACCTCCAGGTGGATGTCCTGGTGAACTGCGCCGGAGTGTCCCGGCCCGGCAACATCCTGGACTCCAGCGAGAGCGACATCGACGAGCTGGTGGACGTCAACCTCCGCGGCCTGCTCCAGCTGACCCGGCTGGTCCTGCCCGGGATGGTGGAACGCGACCTGGGGCACGTCATCAACGTCAGCTCGATCGCCGGCACCTACAACTTCTACGGCCACACGGTGTACCACGCCACCAAGGCCGCGGTGCACCAGGTCTCCCGGCAGCTCCGCAACGACACTGTGGGCAAACGCATCCGCGTCACCGAAATCTGCCCGGGACGCGTGGAGACTGAGATCTTCGGCCGGAACATGGGCGGCACGCCCGAGGCAATGGAGGAGGCATGGAAGACCTACTACGAGGGGTATGAATCGCTCACCACCGATGACATCGTCAACGCCATGGATTACGCCATCGAAACACCCCGGCACGTGAATGTTGGCATGCTGGAGCTTATGCCCACCTTCCAGGTCCCCGGCGGCCTGACTTTCGACCGGCGCTAATACCCGGCACTCCCGCCCCAGATTGATAGGTCTTCCCATGCAAACAGTCCGTACCGTCAGCTTCCCCGACCAGCAGCTCCTGGACGATCTCTCACCCCTGCCCGGAGGGCTGCACGGAGTGGTCTGGGACCTGGAGACGGATCCCGACGACGGGACGCTGGCTGCTATCGACGGCGTCATCCTGCCGTACATCAACGCCGGCGCTGTCCTGGGATCCCTCGCCAAGGTACCCGGCCTGAAGTACGTACAGACCCAGTCCACCGGATACGACGGCGTGATTGAGGCTGCCGGGCCGGCCGCAGGCGTGGCGAGCGCGTCCGGAGTCCACGCGGCGGCGACGGCGGAGCTCGCCATCGGACTCATCCTGGCCAAGCTGCGCGGTATCGACCAGGCGGTCCGGGACCAGCAGCACGGTCTCTGGCGGCCGGAGCGGCGCCAGTCCCTGGCGGACCGGCGGGTGCTGCTGGTGGGCGTGGGCGGGATCGGGCAGGAGATCGCCCGCCGGCTTGAGCCGTTCGAGGTCACCGTCACCCGGGTGGGCAGTTCGGCCCGTGCCGATGAACACGGCGAAGTCCACGCATCCTCGGAACTGACAGCGCTGGCCGCCACGCACGACATCCTGGTGTCGGTACTGCCCCTGAACGGGCACACCCACCAGCTGATCGGCGAAGAGGTCCTGGCTGCCCTGCCGGATGGCGCCCTGGTGGTGAACGTGGGCCGCGGCTCCGTGGTGGACACCGCAGCCCTGACCAAGGAGGTCCTGTCGGGGCGCCTGCAGTGCGCCATCGACGTCGTCGATCCTGAGCCCCTGCCGCAGGACCATCCGCTGTGGTCCACGCCCAACGCGCTGATCACTCCCCACGTGGGCGGCAACGCCTCGGCGTTCCAGCCGCGGATCCTCAGACTCCTCCGGAAGCAGCTCGAGGCGCTCGCCGCGGGCCAGTCCCCGGCCAACCTGGTGCAGGCAGGTCCCTTCGCATGAGTTCACTTTTTGACCTGACCGGGCGGGTTGCGCTGGTCACCGGTTCCAGCCGCGGTATTGGCAACGCGCTGGCGCGGGCGCTGGCCGACGCCGGGGCCACGGTGGTGCTGAACGGCATCAACGGGGAGCGGCTCAAGGACGCCGTTGCCGCGATGGCTGCAGACTTTGCGCCCGGGCGGGTGCACAGCGTCGCGTTCGACGTGACGAGCGACGCCGAGGCCGCCCGCGGGGTTGCTTGGGTGGAGGATCACGTGGGGCCGCTGGAGGTCCTGGTGAACAACGCGGGCATCCAGCACCGGGTGCCCATGCTGGACCTGGACGTGAAGGACTGGGAACGGGTGATTTCCACGGACCTGACCAGCGCCTTCCTGGTGGGACGCGAGGCGGCGCGCTTCATGATCCCGCGCGGGCACGGCAAGATCATCAACATCTGTTCCGTGCAGACAGACCTTGCCCGCCCCACCATCGCCCCCTACATCGCGGCGAAGGGCGGGCTGCGGAACCTGACCCGTGCCATGACGGCAGAGTGGGCGGCGTCCGGGCTGCAGATCAACGGGATCGCTCCGGGGTACATCCACACGGAGATGACCCAGAACCTGGTGGACGACGAGCAGTTCAACTCCTGGATCCTGGGCCGCACCCCGGCCAACCGGTGGGGGACAGTGCAGGACCTTGCCGGACCCGCCGTGTGGCTGGCGTCCCGGGGCTCGGACTTCGTCAACGGACAGACCATCTTTATCGACGGCGGAATGACGGTGGTGGTCTGATGGCAAGGCCAACAACGCCCACGACCACAACCCTTCCCGTCACCGGCCCGGCCGTGGTGGCCCATGCCGCGGGGGACCTGCGGATCGACGAACTGACCCTTGCTTCACCCGCCCCGGATGAAGCCGTGATTGAGGTGCACTACGGAGGCATCTGCGGCTCGGACCTGCACTACTGGCTGCACGGCGCCGCCGGTGAATCGATCCTGAAGGCGCCCCTGGTGCTCGGGCATGAGATCTCGGGGACCGTGGTCCGGGCCGCAGCAGACGGAACCGGACCCGCCGCCGGTACTGCGGTGGCGGTCCACCCGGCAACACCAGGCCCCGGTGCTGCACGGTATCCGGCGGACAGGCCCAACCTTTCGCCGGGCTGCACCTACCTGGGGAGTGCAGCGCGTTTTCCGCACAGGGACGGCGCGTTCAGCCGGTACGTGAACCTCCCCACGCGGATGCTCCGGACGCTGCCGGAGGGCATCGGCCTGCGCACTGCGGCCCTGATCGAGCCCGCAGCCGTGGCGTGGCACGCCGTGGCGAGGGCCGGGGATGTTGCCGGCAAGACCGCGCTGGTGATCGGCAGCGGCCCCATCGGTGCCCTGGCCGTGGCGGTCCTGAAACGCGCCGGAGCGAGCCGCATTACCGCCGTCGACATGCATGAAAAGCCGCTGGACATCGCCAAGGCCGTAGGGGCGGACCAGGTGATCACCGCCGGTGACGCCGATGCGATCGCCGCTGTCGAGGCCGACGTCGTGATTGAATCCTCCGGCAACCACCACGGCCTCGCCTCCGCTATCCAGGGCGCAACCCGCGGCGGCACCGTGGTGATGGTGGGGCTGCTGCCCACCGGACCGCAGCCGGTGCTGATCTCCCTGGCCATCACCCGGGAACTGGAGCTCAAGGGTTCCTTCCGCTTCAATGACGAGATCGACGACGTTATTGCCGCCCTGGCAGACGGCTCACTGCAGATCGACCCCGTCATCACGCATGAATACCCCGTCGGGGAAGCCCTGGAAGCCTTCAGCGTGGCGCGCAACTCGGCCGAGTCCGGGAAAGTGCTGCTGAGCTTCGGCGAAACCCACCCAGCCTCCGCCTCCGCCTAGAGTTTTTGTCCAGATATGCAGGGATAAGTGCCGCTGAAGCCTGCATATCTGGACAAAAACTCCCGCTATTTTGGCGGGCTGTGCAGGGGTATGACTTCCAGCCTGCTGTGCCCCACGAGTACCAGTACGTGCTGCGCCGTGACTCCGTCCAGGGCGGCCGCCACCTGGCTCACCGTTTCAGCCGGCGCTTGAGAAGCTTCCCCCGCTGAATCTGCACTGGCCGCTGGAAGGGCCGGGCCGCCGTCGTCCGCCCGCAGCCAGACGGTGACCCTGGCACCGCCCGTTGCCTCGGCAATGCCACGTGCCAAAGCCTCGGGGTCCGCGTGCTGCCCCATGACCAGGGTGAGCTGCTCGATGGTCCGTTTCCTGGCTGGCTGGGCGGCCGCGAGGAGGGCGCGGTCGTGCCGCCACAGGGCGAAGTGGTACCCGGCCACAAGGGCGGCTGCCACCAGGAGCCCGAACGGTGCGCGGATGCGGTCCAGGAGGCTGCCGCCCGTGACGTCCCCCAGCAGGAACTCGAAGACCCGGTAGCCGATGACCAGGAGCGTTATGAGTGCCACCACGGCGCTGACGCCAAAGAACGCGATGAGGTACACGCGGCGTCCGGGCGGGATGGCGTCGGCGGCCTGCGGCTGGTTCCGGGGCTTCCACGCCAGCCACCAGACCGGCCCGCCCACCAGGAGGGAACTGATGCCGCCAAGGAGCAGTGTCCGCGTTGCACCTCCCGCCAGCGGGGACACTGCGGCTGCCAGCAGTGCGTTCACCACAACGCCCACCCCGGATGCCGAAGCAGCCAGGGCAACCGCGGACGTCACCAGGAGGCTTGCACGCATGGTGGCGGGGGAACGGCGGATGGACGCGGTGCGGTGGTAGCGCCACACCAGCGCCCCCACGAGTGTGGCGGCCACGGCCGGAGCCAGTGGCTCCAGCAGTTCGTTCATGGGATCGTCCCGGTCGAACGCCAGCCGCAGGAGCACAAACAGGACCACGCCGGCCCCGCCGAGGGCGGTGATGCCGGCCGCGAAAACGCCGACGATGATCATGATGCTGTCAACCAGGTTGGTCTGGAAGCGGCGCCCGCCTTCCCGGAACCAGTGCCACCACCAGACCACGGTTCCGCCCGCCGCCCACACCAGCGAGCGGAGCACGGAGTACCACCAGGGCTCAACGGTCACCGTCAGGGGGAAGCCGCGGACAGCGACGTCGAGCAGGCCGCTGAGCGCGGCGATGCCGGCGCCGGCCCCGAGCAGCAGGCCAAACACTGAGCCGACGACGGCCCTCACGTCGTCCAGGTGGACGGTGGGCTTCCGGGGGTGCTTCCACATCCACCGGTGCCACGCCCAGATGGCCGCCCAGACGACGGCGTTGGCAAGCGCCGGCGCCCAGTCACTGTCCCGCCGTCCTATGAGTGACGCCGCCATCCCCAGCAGCGAGGTGGTGAAGATGATCAGGGAAACCCCGTACATGGCGGTGAGGTAGAGGCCCCACCCGGCGGACCTGCGCTCTGCCTCGTCGTCGAGCCTGCGCCACACAAACCACCACAGAAGCAGGGCGAGCGGACCGCCGATCAGGGTGAAGGCCAGGGACCGGGCGAGCCCGGCCACGTCCGTGGATGCCAGCACAGCCCCCGACGTGAACAGCCGGTCCAGCAGTCCGCTGAGGCCACTGGCGGCAATCACCACCAGAGCGAAGAGCAGGGCGTACTGGATGAGCCGGCGCAGCGTCACCTGGGCGAGTCCCGCCGGTAAAACGGTCAGGCCTGCCGGGGCGCTCATGGTTTGACCTGTGTTCCGGTGCATGCCATGAGCTGGTAGGGCGCCTGGCTGATCTTCCAGTCTCCGTCCGCCTTCACCAGGGAGAAGATGTCTTCCATCTCGTACTCGGAGGGGCCGAAGGGGCCGTCCTGGGACGAGTTGACGATCGAGACCCGCACGGTGGCCGACCGGTCCCGCTCCGACGTGGACACCAGGACTACCCGGGCGGGCCGGGGCTCACCGAAGTACGAGCCGCGGCAGATGGTGCGGGCTGAATCCGTGAGGTATGTTTCGGCAGTTGCGAGGTCGCCGTCGATCACTGCGGAGCTGTACCGCTGGACAACTCCGGCAGGGCTGGCCTCATCGAGGGGTTCCGGATCTCCGCGGGAGAACACCACGGCGAGGGCCACCACCACCAGCAGGCCGATGACCCCCAGCAGCACGAGGAGGATCCGGTCCGGTTTTCGCGCTGCATCAGTCATGGCGCCAGTATGCACTTTCGCCACGACATTTGCTGGTGTCTTTCGGCCCAAAAATAAATGCTTGACAGTTCAACTAAACGCACGTACATTTAGTTGTAGCTTCAAGTAGTAATCCGCAAACCGGCAGAACAGAACCCCATGACAAACCTCCTGGCCCGCATCTTTGGAAAGAAGAACCCCATGACTGACATCACCATCATCGGCAACGGCAACATGGCCCGCGGCATCGCAACCCGGGCGCTGGCAGCGAACAAGACCATCGAGATCCTCAGCCAGGACGCAGGCAAGGCCCAGGCCCTCGCCGCCGAACTGGGTGCCGGCGTCGCCTCCGGCACCACGGCGCAGGATCCCCGGGGCAGCATCGTTGTCCTCGCCGTGCCCTTTGGGGCCGCCAAGTCCGTCGTCAGCACCTACGGTGCAGCGCTGGCAGGGAAGACCATCGTGGACATCACCAACCCGGTGAACTTTGAAACCTTCGATTCCCTGGTGGTTGAGCCGGGGACGTCCGCCGCAGAGGAAATCGCTGCGCTGGCACCGTCCAGTGCAAGCGTCGTCAAGGCCTTCAACACCACCTTCGCCGGCACCCTGGTGGCCGGGGAGTCGGACGGCCAGCCCCTCGACGTCTTCATCGCAGGCGACGACGACGCAGCCGCCCGTGCGGTCAGCGGCTTTGTCAGCGCCGCCGGAATGCGCCCCCTGGTTGTAGGACCGCTCAAGCGTGCCCGCGAGCTCGAGGGCTTCCAGTTCGTCCTGATGACCCTGCAGGCCAACCCTGAATTCGCAGACTTCAACTGGGACACCGGGCTCAAGGTCACCAACTAATGAACATCCCGCACGTGGTGGCGACCGCCGGATCGTCGGATCCGGCGCAGCCGCTGGTGGTGTTGCTGCACGGCAGGGGTTCGAATGAACGCGAGATCATCGGCCTTGCAGAGCACCTGCCCACCGGTCCGGCCTATGCGGCTGTGCGGGCTCCGATAGCTGAAGGTGGCGGCTACGCCTGGTTCCAGAACCGTGGCATCGGCAGGCCTGTCGAGGAGTCCCTGCGCGAAACAATGGCCTGGTTCCGGAGCTGGCTTGACGCCGCTGCTGCGGCCGGCCGGCCCGTGGTGCTGGTGGGATTCAGCGGGGGAGCGGCGTTCGCAGGCGGCCTGCTGCTTTCCGATCCGCAGCGCTTTGCCGGCGCGGCGATCCTGTACGGCACCCTGCCCTTCGACGCAGGGGTGCCCCTTTCTGTGGCTCGCCTGGCCGGGGTGCCCGTCTTCGTTGCGCAGGGCGAGCGGGACCGGATTATCCCGGCAGACCTGCTGCGGCGGACGTGGGGTTACCTCCTCACGGACTCCGCCGCCCCAGCCTATGCCCGCCGCGATCCGGGTGGTCACGGAATCACGGGTGAGACGCTGGCCGAGCTCGGCGGCTGGATCCGTGAACGGCTTGCGTTCCTTGCCCGGTCGCGCGCCAATGGCGGCACTGACGTGAAGGCCGTGTGGACCGGGATGCGGGAGGAGAGCCTGCCGCTTCGTGTTGGACATCGTCCGCAGGTGTCATGGACTATTCCGCAGGAACAGCGAAGCGACAACGCGCCGCGGGAGTTGCAGGACAAACTGCTGTCCCGCATCAGCACGCTGGCCGGTGTTTCCACCCGGCAGTCTGCCATTTCGGTGCCCGGAGCCACGGGGCTCATGCTGGGCCCCGCTCCTTCTGCGACTCCGGACGGTTTCCTGGTGCCGTCCGTGGGGGAGTTCGCCCATCAGCATCCGGCCCACGACGGCTCACTCCACGTTGCCTTGCCCCCGGTACTGGCCGCGGAGGCGGTAGCGAAGGGCTGGGCGGTTGCCCATCCACTGGCCGGCGTCCGGCTCGCCCGTGGCATGGTCCTGGTTTATGGTCCCCGCGACGACAGTGAACTTGAGGCGGTTGCAGCCATCGTCCAGACCAGCCACTACTACGCCACACTGCAGGTCTGACGGCCTTGGACCGGGCCGGCACCGGCGGGCCAGGCTCAACTGGAACGGACGACGGCGGGAGGTTCCGCCGTCGTCCGCTTGCTGTGCCAAGGCCCCAACGTAGTCCGCCGGACACAGTGCCTTCGGTTCAGGGACCCTTCCCCAGGTGGTCCTGCAGGACATAGATGGTGCGCTGGGCGCACTGCTTGAGCCGCCGCAGGTGCTCCGCTGCAAGCCGGGGTAAAACCACGGCCGGGTCGGCGGTCCTGGCTTCCTCCCGCAGCGACTTTTCAAGCTCCAGGGCCAGCGCGGCGAGCCTCTCCGCGCCCACCATCTGGCTGGCGGTCTTGAGGCTCAGGACCGCATCCATGGCACCCGGCAGGTCCCCGGTGGTCAGGGCAAGCCGTACCTTTTGCAGCCTCTGGGGCATCTGCGCGATGAAGGCCTCAACGAAGACCTTCCACACGCCCTCGTCATCGTCGAGTTCGTCGCGCAGCCGCTCCAGTACTGCGGGGTCCAGGAGGGGCGGGGCGTAACCGTCCGGCTGGGTCATGTCGGTGCCTCGATGCAGCCCATGAGCCCCCTTGCGGCCGGAATGCCCGCGGTGATGCCCGCGGGCTTTCACAGGACGCTACGGGCAGCGGGGATAGAGGGCACGAGTGGTGGGTACTCGATTTTCTGCGGGCGTTGCTCGTGCTAGCCCCCGGGCGTGAAGATGTCCTCGATGGTGCAGCCGAAGAGTGATGCCAGGCGGAAGGCCAGGGGGAGGGAAGGATCGAACCGGCCCTTCTCGATGGAAATGACGGTTTGCCGCGATACTCCCAGCGCATCGGCCAGCTTTTGCTGCGACCAGCCATGTTCCCTGCGCAGTTCCGGAAGGGTGTTTTCCAATGGCTACCCTCGTCTCCGGTTGACGGTGTAGCGCACTCCCGCGGACAGCATTCCCACGACGCTTACGGCCAGCAGGCCCACGGACCCCTCGATTTCAAGGGGCGTCAGGAAGAGTACCGCTGTCCCGAGGCCGGAAAAGATCAGCAGGTCGTGGAATGCTCCTGCTGCGGCATTGTCATACCAGCGCGATTCCACGGATTCCTCCGGGCGGGAGGCCGCTCCCTTCAGGGAATCCCGGTCAACAAGGAACGCCCAGGCGAGTGCACACATTGGCAGGACCATGAGGGCTGCCACGATGACGGCACCCAGCAAAGGCTGCTGCCGAGCAAAGCCTGCCAGGGCGGCCGCTGCCGCGATCAGCGCGGCGAGAAGGATCCCCAGGGGGATGGCGGGCATCATGGCTGGTACTGTGCGGGTGCCAAGCCGGGCCCGTCCCCAGGCGGTGCGCACCGGATTCCCTGCCGCACTGTTCTTGTTCTCCGTCATGTCAGGCCCCCAGTTCTTGTCGGTGATCGATGCCTTCAGTGTAAAGCGAACTTGACTGTAAAGTAAACTTGTCCATTGCGGCGGGCTACTGGACCGGGCCGGGGCCATCGCCTCGGCCCTCCGGTACCCTGAGGGAATGGCGCGGGAACTTGCGGACTTGAACGCGGAGGTCATCCTGCTCGCGGGAGCGGGACGGGCCATCCTGCTGCAGCTTGCAGACCCCGGCGTGGGCCGCGGCGTTGCAGAGCACAGCAGCTTCACGCACCGCCCCATCAACAGGCTTAAGGGCACCCTGACCTACGTGTATGCCGTCACCTACGGGACTGACGAACAGGTCAAAGAGGTCCGCCGCAGGGTGAACCGAGCCCACGTTCCTGTCCGCCGGGATGCCGATCACGAAACGCCCGGCTACAACGCTTACGACCCCGAGCTGCAGCTGTGGGTCACGGCAACGCTCTACGACACCGCCCTGGTCATCATTGAGAAAATCTACGGCCCGCTCGACGACGAGTCCGCCGACGCCATGTACCGGGACTACGCAAAGCTGGGGACAGCCCTGCAGCTTCCGCCGGACATGTGGCCAAAGGACCGTGAAGCGTTCGGCCGGTACTATGACGCACGCATGGCCGGTCTCCGGGCGAGCGACGCCGCCATCCGCGTGGGCCGCGGACTCCTCTATCCACAGCGTGCAGCACTCTGGTACCGCACCATCATGCCGTTCGCCCGGTTCCTGACGGCCGGCCTCCTCCCGGACCAGCTGCGGAATGACTTCGGCCTGCCGTGGAGCGGGCGCCATGAGCGCCGGTTCCACCGCACCATGAAAGCCCTCGCCGTGGCCTACCCCAGGCTGCCGCAGCGCCTCCGGCACTGGTTCAAAAACTACTGCCTCTCCGAGTTGGACACTTTCTCCCGCCGGGCAGGCCGCGCAAGTGCTTAGCTCCACTCCGCTGGAGGCGCGGCTTGACGAGCAGGCGCGCCGTTTCCTGGCCAGCGCCCCTTCAAGCCGCGTCCGGCCAAAGCTCACCGAATTCGTGGTCTTCGGCCTGAAGCAGGGGTGGGCGTGCATCTTTGGCGCCACCCTGCTTGCGGTGCTGATGGCCGCGCGGCTCTGGTACCCGGACGGGGCCGGACTGGCCAGGAACGATTTCCTGACCCTCGCCGCAGTGATGATCCAGGTCCTCATGGTCGCCTTCAGGCTGGAAACCCTGAAGGAGCTGCGGGTCATCATCCTGTTCCACCTCGTGGGGACGGTGATGGAGCTTTTCAAGACCGACGCCGGCTCCTGGTCCTACGAGGCCGAGGGCTTCCTGCGGATCGGGGCGGTCCCGCTCTTCAGCGGCTTTATGTACGCGGCCGTCGGGTCCTACATGGTCCGCGTCTACCGGCTGTTCGACCTGAGGTTTGCCCAGTATCCGCGGCGCTGGATCACGGTGGCCGTGGCTGCGGCCGTCTACGTCAACTTTTTCAGCCACCACTACATCTGGGACGCACGCTGGGTGCTGCTCGCCGCCGTCGTGATCGTCTTTGGCCGGTGCGTGATGCACTTCAGGGTGTTCAGGAAGCACTACAGGATGCCGTTGCTGATCGCCTTCCTGCTGGTGGCGCTGTTCATCTGGGTGGCCGAGAACATCGCCACCTGGTCCGGCGCCTGGCTGTATCCCAGCCAGGTGGACGGCTGGCAGCCCGTTGGGATGGAGAAGCTCGTGGCCTGGTTCCTGCTGATGATCATTTCAGTGGTGCTGGTGGCCTGGGTCTACAAACCGCAGCCGCCCGCGGAGACACCGCCTGACGGGTCCGCGCCGGCCAAGCACACCATCCCGGCGGCCACCAGTAAGCTCGCGGAATGAGTGAATCCGCACGGTTCCTGGCTGCCTACGATGAACAGTTGCGCACGGATGCCGAGACTCCCGGCGCCGTCTCGGTGAAGAGACACGGGCCGTTGCACCTCGCGGCGTTCCGGGACGGCCGCGGCTTTGTGACGTACCGGGATCTTGGGGATGCCGGCACTGATGCCCTCCGCCCGCTGGTCCGTGGGGCGGTGGACTACTTCCGGGCTGATCCCGGGGTCATCCGGGTGGAATGGAAGACGCGCAGCCACGACCACGCCCCCGGGCTGCATGAGGTGCTGCTGGCGCACGGCTTTGTCCCTGATCCGCCGGAATCCATCATGATCGGCGGCGCGCAGGCGCTCAGCTCTCCCGTGCCGCTCCCCGATGGGGTGGTGGTGCGGCAGGTGGTGGACGAACCGGATGTCCGGGCGATGTGCGCCATGCAGGATGAAGTCTTCGGCGATCCGGAGTCCGACGGGATGGCCGATGCCCTGCTGCACCGGCTCTCACTGGGTGACGGGATGCAGCTGTGGGTGGCCGAGGCAGACGGCCGGATTGTCAGTGCCGGCCGCCTCGAACCGGTGGAAGGCACCGCCTTCGCCGGGATCTGGGGCGGCGCCACGCGCCCGGAATGGCGCGGCCGCGGAATCTACCGGGCTTTGACCGCCCGCCGGGCACAGTCGGCCCTCGGCCTGGGCAAAACACTCATCCACAGCGATTCAACCGAGTTCTCCAGACCCATCCTGGAGCGCTCCGGGCTGGTCAAGGTCTCCACCACCACGCCTTACCGCTGGCGGCGGGAGGGCAGCTGACCGCCACCGTTCCTGCAGCGCCGCAAAGCAGGACAGGCGATACAGTCTTCCCGATCGTTCCCGCGTGCCGTCTGTATGCTGGGCGAATGACGGCACCCCAGATCTATGTCAGCTTTCCCGGCACAGCCCGCGAAGCGTTGAGCTTCTACGCGGACGTTTTCGGTGGAGAGCTCTTCCTGCACAGCTATGAGGATTTCGGGCGCAAGGACGGCCCGCCGGATGCGATAGCCCATGGAGTGCTCAAGGGCGTCGTTGCCGTAGCGGGTTCGGATGCCGCGGAAGGGCAGAACAGCGTCCGTCTTCAAGGGGTCATGCTCTCGTTGCTGGGGACCGCCGAGCCGGAGGTCCTCCACGAGTGGTTCGACAAGCTCGCCGTGGACGGCCGGGTGGTGGACCCGCTCGGTCCCAAGCCCTGGGGCGCATCCGACGGCCAGGTTATCGACCAGCACGGCCTCCACTGGCTCATTGGCTACGAATCCGGACTTGAGCCTGCGGAGCCCGTCCAGGAAGGGCAGCCCGCCTAGCTTCGCAAGCCCGCCTAGCCCCGCCCGTTCGCCTGCGCCAGCTCCGCGATGTTCTCCGTCACCGCCCAGGAGGCCAGGAGCTTCAGGGCTTCCTCGGCCGGGCTGCCGGGAGTGGCAGGGTAGACCGTGAGCGAGTGCCCGGGGTCCTCCTCCAGGCCCAGGACCTGGTAGTTCAGTTCAAGGAGTCCCACCACGGGGTGCTGGAAAAACTTGGTCCCGGAATAGTGCCGCCGGACGTTATGGGCGGCCCAGCGGGTGCGGAACTCATCGCTGCGCATGGACAGCTCGCCAATGAGTTCCGCAATGCCCTTGTCATGCGGGTTGCGGCCGGCCTCGCGCCGCAGGATGGCCACGTTGGCGCTCGCCGCCCGCTCCCAGTCCGTGTAGAAGTTGTGCGCCCTGGGATCAAGGAAGATAAACCGTGAATGGTTGGCCGGGCGGGCGGGCCCCCGGTACATGTCCGAGTACAAGGCGTAGCCGAGCGTGTTGGCGGCCACGATGTCCAGCCTGTTGTTCCCGATGAAGGCCGGTGCCCCGGTGATGGTGTCCAGGAGGTACCGCAGTTCGGGCCGCACGCCTGCCGGGACCGGGGCGGAGGCACGCTTCCGGCCGGACATATTGGCGGTCCTGGCGAGGTCGTACAGGTGGTCGTGTTCGGCGCGGTCCAGCTCCAGAGCCCCGGCGATCGCGTCCAGGACGCTGTCTGAAACACCCGAGAGGTTCCCGCGTTCCAGCCGCGTGTAGTAGTCCACGCTGACGCCGGCGAGCCGGGCCACTTCCTCCCGGCGCAGTCCGGGCACGCGCCGCCGCCCGCCGTACGGTTCAATACCCGCCTGTTCCGGAGTGATGCGCCCCCGGCGCGTGGAGAGGAACTGCCGTACCTCGGCTCGGTTATCCATACAGGACACGTTACGTCGAAGCCGGAGCCCTGAGGGTAGGACTGCCAGAACCAGTTTCAACAGGGCCACCGCTAGGGGCCGCCGTATCCGGTTGGATGGAACCCAGCCCCTGTAGCATTTTGAATAACCCCCAACAGAACCCCAGGAGACCCATGACTACCGTCAAGGCCTATGCATCCCCGTCCTCCACTGAGAACCTCATTCCCACCACCATCGAACGCCGCGAAGTGGGACCCCACGACGTCCTGATCGACATCAAGTTCGCCGGCATCTGCCACTCGGACATCCACACCGTCCGCGGCGACTGGGGACCGCAGCAGTACCCGCTGGTTCCCGGCCACGAGATCGCCGGCGTCGTCACCGAGGTTGGCTCCGAGGTGACCAGGCACGCCGTGGGCGACCGCGTAGGCGTCGGCTGCATGGTCAACTCCTGCAAGGAGTGCGAGAACTGCCTGAAGGGCGAGGAACAGTACTGCCTCAAGGGCAACGTGGGCACCTATGGCGCGGTTGACCGCGACGGCACCATCACCCAGGGCGGCTACTCCACCCACGTCGTGGTGACCGAAGACTTCGTGGTCCGGATCCCCGAAGGACTCGAGCTCGACGTCGCCGCGCCGCTGCTGTGTGCCGGCATCACCACCTTCTCCCCGCTGCACCATTGGGGCGCCGGACCCGGCAAGAACGTTGCCGTCGTCGGCCTCGGCGGGCTCGGCCACATGGCTGTCAAGATCGCCCACGCCATGGGCGCCGAGGTTACGGTGCTGTCCCAGTCGCTCAAGAAGCAGGAAGACGGCCTGAAGCTGGGTGCAGACCACTACTACGCCACCAGCGACGAGAGCACCTTCAGCGACCTCGCCGGCACGTTCGACCTCATCATCAACACCGTGAGTGCCTCGATCGACATCAGCTCCTACCTGCAGCTGCTGAAACTCGACGGTGCCCTGGTGAACGTTGGCGCCCCCGCCGAACCGCTCCCTGTCAACGCGTTCGCGCTGATCGGCGGGCGCCGTTCCTTCGCCGGTTCCATGATCGGCGGCATCCGCGAAACGCAGGAAATGCTGGACTTCTGCGCCGAGCACGGCATCGGTGCTGAGATCGAGGTCATTCCCGCAGAGAAGATCAACGAGGCCTACGAGCGCGTCCTCGCCTCGGACGTCCGCTACCGCTTCGTGATCGACACCGCCACCCTCTAGAAAAACAGCCCGTTCGACGGCGGCCGGTCCCGTGAAGGGGCCGGCCGCCGTCGTGTGCCGGAGGGGTTTGTTGCCATCCGCAGCTGCGGACGTAACGAATAACCGGCATGAACTACTACACCCCGGCGGCGCAGGACCGGGCCCGGGACGCCGCATCTGATGCCATCGAGAAAGTGCTCAACGGCATGTCCGAACCGTTGAGCCGGCATGCCCTGAACGCCCGCTGGAAACGGGCCTGCGAAGCCATGGACAGGTTCCTGGAAGCGCAGGACACGGGCGAGGAATAGGCCAAGCCTAAAACTCTCCCGGGCTACGGCGTAAGGGAAGCCAGGATGGCCGAGGCGGGACCCGCCGTCGTCCGGTTGAAACCGGTTCCGGCCCACAGGTTCAGCCAGTCCGCGTCCCCGGCAGCTGCTGCTGCTGCGCGCAGGGGAGTGGTGAGGTGGTGGATCTCCGGGTAGCCGTCGGGGGCCTCGCCATCGTGGCGGCGCATGAATTCGTTGTACAGTCCGCGGGCGTTCCGCCCCGAAAAGGCCCGGGTGACCGCTGTGGAGGTGAAGCGCCCCGAGGACAGGGCCAGCCGGTGGGCTGCCTTGGTGCCGGCCTCGTCCGCGCGGAGGAACGCCGTGCCCGCCTGGACAGCCAAAGCTCCGCGGGAGAGGGCAGCCTGGACATCGGCGCCCGTGGCGATACCGCCGGCCGCTATCAGCGGCACTCCGAGGTCCGCCAGTTCTTCAAGCAGGCCGTGCAGGGACTCACCTTCCGGGCGTCGCGCTGTGTCAAAGGCGCCGCGGTGCCCTCCCGCTTCCGGTCCCTGGACGCACAGCACGTCAACGCCTGCTTCCAGGGCGCGCACGGCTTCAGGCCGCGACGTTACCGTCCCGATAACGCAGGAGCCCCGTTGCTGCAGCGCGGAGATGACGGCGGGTTCCGGCACATCGAAGGTGAAGGAAACCGCCTCGGGGACATGCTCCAGCAGGACCTCGATCTTGTTGTCCCAGTCGTCGTCGTCATGGCGCGGATCCCCCAGGGTGACGCCAAAACGCTCTGCGTCCGGAGCCAGGGACAGGGCGTACTGTTCCAGCGCCCCGGGGCTGATGGCCGAGGGCTGCGGGACGAAGACATTGACGCCGAGAGGGGCTCCGGTCAGCCGCCGCGTTGCCTCGATCTCCGCCTTCACCGCAGCTGCGGCCTTGTACCCGGCGGCCAGGAATCCCAGTCCTCCCCGGGAGCTCACCGCCGCTGCCAGCTCCGGCGTGGACGGCCCGCCCGCCATCGGCGCCTGGATCACCGGCAACGGCAGGGAGGCGATGTCAAAACGGGCGTTGCCGCCGGAGGGTGCATCCAAGATGGTGGTTCGCTTTCAGGCTGCGGGTATTAGTAAATGAAGATGTCGATCCACTCGCGGTTGTGGGCATGGATCAGGACCAGGAACAGCACGAAGTCGAACAGCAGGTGGACGCTGACAATGTAGGACAGCGACTTGGTCACCGTAAACAGCCGGGCCTGCAGCAGGGCGAAGGGGAAGATGAAGAAGGGCGCCCAGGAATGGAAGCCGAGCTCCCACAGGAAGGACGTGAACAGGACCGCCTGCAGCAGGTTGGCCTGCCAGTCCGGCAGGTGGCGGCGCAGCAGCGTGAACGCGGTGCAGATGAAGAAGAGCTCGTCCCAGATGCCCAGCACGTTGGTGCCGAGGAAGAGCCGTGCGATGCCGTCCGGGTCGCTGACAGCCGGCCAGTTGGTGTAGACGCCGGTCCGGATCATGTACACCGGCATCAGCGCATACCCGATCACCAGGACGGCAGGCAGGTACCACTTTTCGGCGCGCGTCCACGGCTGCCCCGTCCTGATGGGGAAGCGGATGGCGTGGTCCTTGGTGACGAACCTTGAGACCGAATAGGGAATCCCGACGGCGAGGATCATGGCGGTTCCCATGACCAGCATGTGCTCGGTGCTGATGTCCGTGGTGATGGGGACCAGGCTCATGGCCGTCAGGCCCACGGCGATGAGGGCGAGGTCGATCAGGAGGCGCCTGCTGATGAAACCGGCCAGGACCAGCGCGGCGGCCAGGAGGAGGAAGCCGGAGAGGCGGTCTTCCCGGGCAAACAGCAGGAAGCCCGACGCCGACACAAGGGCCGAGGGGATCAACGACAGCGACGCCGGGCCCGGCTGTGCTGTGCCTGCCTGGTCTGGGCTCATCTTTGCTGGGCCCGGTGCGGCGGGGTCGGCTTGCGCCCGTGGTTTCTGCCTCATGGTTACCTTTGATGCTCGGACGGCGCTTCCGCTTGGATTCCACACATTTTACTTGCCGCGTGCCGGGCCGGGACAAGGACGCCCTGCCGCGCTTAAAGGCAAGCGGACGACGCCGGGGAGTGCCGGCGTCGTCCGCTTGCCTTTCAGGGGTGGCCGCTTAGGCGGAGACCAGTGCCTTGCCTTCGCCGCGCAGGCTCAGGGTGAAGGTGTTGGGCCCGCTGCACGTCACGGCGACGCGGCAGGTGGTGGTGTTGTGCCGCGCGGAAAGCTCGCTGACAGCGGAGTCAAGGGTGTGGTGCAGGGCGGACCGGTCCCAGATTTTCAGGGTCACGGAGTCAGTGGCATCGAACGTCATTATTCAACTTCCATTTCTTGCGGTGGGCGGCCTGGAATCTTCATTGACCAGGCCGTGGCCTCGTCTATGAGGCGGTACTGCATGGGAAAGCGCGTTCCCGTACTTCCATGGTGCAGGTTGCCGAAGGGGTTGGCAACCGGATTTGGCCGGATGTGACCAAGCACACCGGCCCTCGGCAGTCACTCCTTCGCCGGGAGATCAAGCCTGCCGATGCCTTTCCATAGTGCCCAGCGGCAGGGGCCAGCCTCAAGAATGTTGCGCGTGAGTCTCATCACGTCCCACCTCTGCGGGACCTGTGGTCACAGTGTGTCCTCTTCCGTCATTTCCGTCATCGCCGTGGCGATCAGGTTCACCTGCGCGGCCGGTATGTCCAAAGCCTCGTGGAGATAGGCATCGAGGGATACCTCATCGATGTCGCCGCCGATTCCGTAGTAGTAGATCCACAGCTTGTCCAGCGGCAGTTCCGTGTCCCGGAAGCGCCGGGCAGTTCCCTTGCGTTCTTCGGCGGCCCGGTCCGGCTGCTCGGGCCCGTCGGCCCCAAGGGGATGCATCCTTACCCTCCGTCGCTGTTGGGTGCGGGGAGCCCGGCTCCTTGCGCGATGTCATGGGCGATCGCTTGGATTTTGCGGCGGCCGCTGCCCTGTTTGCCGCATGGCCCGGGAACGTCACCAGATGTCCGCTGTCCAGAAATCTCCTACTGCCGACATTACGCCGGTCCGTTAACGATGCATATGCCGGAGCCGCCCAGGTTGCTAGACCGGTTCTGCTTGCCAGCATTACGGTCTGCGCTGCTGACCATCCGCTGCCCAACCCCCAGCCCAACCCTCAGCCCAACCCTCAGCCCAACAAGGGGCGGGGCCGTAAGATGGGCCCATGTCGAGTTCACCGGAGAAAGAACCCCTTGAAGAGCTCCAGAGCATTCTGGTGGGCGCGGAAAACGTTGTTGAGTTCCTCACCGGGCTAGCCGGGCTTGCCGCTGCATCGGTTTCCGAAGCGGCGGGTGACCACATTGAGTGTGCAGTCACGCTCAAACTACGGCGCAAGCCCACCACTGTTGCCGGCAGCAGCCAGCGCGCGGTGGAACTGGACCAGGTTGAGCAGGCCGTAGGTGATGGTCCCTGCATCAAAGCGCTGCGGGAGATGTCCCCGGTGATCATTGACGACGTCTCGCTGGACCCCCGGTGGCCGGAGCTGAGCCGAAAGCTGTTGGAGGCAAACATCCACAGTTCCCTCGGGGTGCCCCTGGAGATCAGCAGCGAAGCCAGTGTTGCCTTGAATTTCTTTGCGTCCAAGCCGGGCATGTTCACCGCAAGTGTCTATGAGAAGGCCCTGGGCTTCGCTGCAGCCGCCCACAACACGCTTCATCTCTCTGTCCGCCTCGACACAGCGCAAAGCCGGGCGGAGAACCTGGAAGCTGCCATGCAGAGCCGGACCGCCATCAACCTGGCCTGCGGCGTCATCATGGCCCAGAACAGGTGCTCCCAGGCGGAAGCGATGGACATCCTGACCAAAGTGTCCAGCAACCGCAACCAGAAGCTGCGGGACGTCGCCGCGGAGCTGATTGAACAACTGACCGGCGACAGGGTCAAGACGCACTTCGACGCATAAAGAACCCGATGGCTGCCCATCGCCTCGGCGCTGCTGTCCGCCTGTGCCTGCTCCTCGCGGCGGCAGCCATCGTGGGCGGTATGTTTGGTTTCCTGCTGGTGTGGGGTCCGTTGGTGGTTCCCGGATGGGCTCTTGGCGCCTCGCTGCTCGTACTTTCGCTCGCCCTCGCAGTCGTTCGCGCATTTCTGCTCCGCCGGAACGCTGCATCGGGCGAGCAAAGGTCTGCCCGCAGGCGTTCCCCGCTGTGGGTGGGCATTGCAACGGTGGCCGGAGTTTGCAGCGTCATCGGTGGGGTAGGTGACCTTGGTGCTACCTACACCGTCCTGCGTCCCCCGGGCCCCGGTTTCTGCCAGGCCGCAGTGAGAGAGCATTCGTTCCTGTTTGCCGGTGGCGGTGAGTTGTACGCAGTGGGCCTTGGTGGCTTTGGCAGGCCCGTCAGTTCTTGGACCGCCGATGATGGATACCAGCCCATTGCGTCCGGCTCCTACGACTTCACGTGGGAAGCCGAAGGTGCGCTTCTGACCGTGCACGGTGGCATCGACCCCGTTTGGCCGGCCTTGCACGACTTTGACTGCCCTGCACGCGGCAGCTGAGTGTTCCGGGCCTGTTGTGGCTACAGAACTGCCCCGCAAGAGGCTGTGATTTACCCTCAGTCCGCCCGAAGCACGGAGACGCTGCAGGCCGTGCCGGCCCAGCGGATGTCCCAGCAGTTGCCGTGGCCCAGTACCTCGAAGCTGTCGTCGTCTGCCGCTGCCAGCACCAGGGCGGTGTTCTCGTCCACGGCCACGGCCCTCTCCACCAGTCCTGCAGCCACGGCTCCCAGCGCGCGGCTGAGCGTGCCGGCCTGGGCGGCGTGGACATCGACCGCGAACGGGGCCAGGCCCAGGCCGTCCCGGATTTCGAGATCGGCCAGGCCCTCCGAGCATTCTTCGCCGCAGACCTCAATGCCGCGGCTCCGGTAGCCGCCCACCAGCGCCCTGTGGGGAGCGATCATGGCACCGGCGGAAAAGCCGAGGTAGGGCACGCCGCCGGCCACGGCCCGGGAAATGGCGGTTGCCGACGCGGCGAGTCCTTCCCAGTACGCCGGCGTCAGTCCACCGCCCACCACCAGCCCGTCGACGCCGTCGAACACCGAAGGGTTGGCAGGCGCGCCCGCACCCAGCAGGACCGGCACCACCTCAATCGGAATCCGTGCGAGCAGCGGATCAACATAGGCCGGGAGGAGGCTTTCCGGGTTCCCGCCGCGGTCATGAACTACCACCGCCACCCGCACGGGCGCCTTCTGGCGGGCACGCTGGCTGACGGCCTGGGCGAAACGGTCAAAGACTTCCGGAAAGGCCAGATGGTCCGGCCCGGCGCCGGCAAGGAAGATGCTCATGGCCTTCAAGATACCGGCCCCAACGGCCTTTGCGCCGAAGTGGGAACCCCGTTTCCGCAGGCCATTGACAGCCTGGGCGGGCAGGACTATCGTACAACCAAATGGTTGTAGATCAGCTCCGTGAAGTCGAACTGGACCGCCTGTTCCAGGCGTTCGCAGATTCCACCCGACGTGACATCGTGCGCCGCGTGACGGTGGGGGAGTCTTCGGTTTCCGGTCTCGCTGCCCTCTATGCCATGAGCTTCGCCGCAGTCCAGAAGCACGTTGCGGTGTTGGAGCGCGCATCCCTGGTGACCAAGGAAAAGCGCGGAAGGGAGCAGATTGTGCGGGGTAACCATGAAGGCCTGCAAAAAGCCCGGCGGCTGCTCGACGAGTATGAGGCGATCTGGCGGCAGCGCGTCGACCGGATCGCAGACATTCTGGCTGAAGGATAGAAAGGTTACGCAATGCCTGTTATCAGTTCCACCAAGAATCCCGAGGCCCTCAGCCTCACCCTCGTGGCGGAGTTCGACGCCGGCGTCGAGCGCGTCTGGCAGATCTGGGAAGACCCGCGCCAGCTGGAGCGCTGGTGGGGTCCGCCCAACTATCCGGCCACGTTTGACCGGTTCGACTTCCAGCCCGGCGGGAAGGCCGACTATTACATGACCACCCCCGAAGGCGAGAAGCCCCGAGGTTGGTGGAAATTCAGAACCATCGAGCCGCCGCGCAAGCTCGAATTCGATGACGGCTTCGCTGACGAAACCGGAGCGCCCCTGGATGCCATGGGCAGTGCCCATGCCGCTGTAGACCTGGAGGACATCGGCGGCCGCACCCGCATGACCATCATGTCCATCTTCGATTCCGAAGAGCAGATGGAAGAGATGGTCAAGATGGGCATGGAGGAGGGCATGAAGGAGGCCTTAGGCCAGATCGACGCGATCCTGGCCGAACACGCCAACGCCTGAGCGGCCTCCCGCTCCACCAGCGCAACTGAAGCGTACGACGGCGGGACGTCCCGCCGTCGTACGCTTCAGTCTTTCCGGGGCTGGCTGCCAGGCCCTACCGGGCCGGGGCCGCGGCGAATACCAGGAGTGAACTGGTGGCGGTGGCCAGGAGTTCACCGGCCGGCCCGAGGATGCGCCCCTCGGCGAAGATGACCCGCGACCCTGGTTTGGTCACGGTCCCCTCGGCCCGCAGCACGCCGTGCTTCAAGGTGATGGGGCGGAGGTAGCTGACGGAGAGGTCGATGGACGTGTAACCGAATCCGGCGGCCAGGGTGCTGTGCCCCGCGCACCCCACAACGGTGTCCAGCAGCGTGCAGGCCAACCCGCCGTGCACCATGCCCAGCGGGTTGTAGTGCGCTTCGGCCGGCCGGCATTCGAATTCCACGCGCCCCGGCTCAACCCCAACAAGGGCCAGGTTCATCAGGGACGCCATGGGCGGCCGCGGAATGGTTCCGTCCCGCATGCCGGAGAGGTAGTCCAGCCCGGACAGCCGGGACAGGTGCTCAAGGCCCACGCGTGGATCTGTCCAGCTGAACGTTGCCGAGCGCTCCGGTGTTCCGTTGGTATCCATGGCACTGCCTCCTCCGTGTGGACCCCGCCTGCCCAGCCTAAACGAAGCGAAGCCGCCCGGCTCCAGCTCCGTGCCGTTGTTCGGGATGGGCGTTGAACCCGGACAAAGGCTTCTGAATACTGGAAGGAAGGCATTGGCACGAACGTGAGGCGGTGGCGGCAATGGGGAGCGGTGCAGCGGAGTACCGGAAGCGCCTGGAGCGTGCCGCCGAACTCCGCACCTACCGCGGGGCAGGCATTACCGCGGAGGAAGAAGCGGAGCTGGACGCCCTTGACGAGAAGGAGCGGGAGAAGCGCAAGAAGGTGAGCGACTCCGCCCGGGCGGAGTACCTTGTCCGCGATGCCATGGCGCAGGGCAAGTTCGACAACCTCAAGTACGCCGGCAAGCCGATTCCCGGGCTGGGGGAGTCCTACGATCCCGACTGGTGGGTCAAGGGCCTCATCCAGCGGGAAAACATCAGCGGCCTCGGGCCGGCGGTCATCCTGCTCCGGAAGGAGGACGCCGAGCTTGATGCCAGGCTCGACGCCCAGTACACGGAGCAGCAGGTGCGGGATATCCTGCAGGATTTCAACCGCCGCGTCGTCGACGCCCGGCGCCAGCTGCAGGGCGGTCCGCCGGTCATCACCAAAACCCGGGACGTTGATGAGGAAGTGGGCCGGTGGCGCCAGCGCCGTGCGGCCCGCCCCGCCGAGCCTCATGCAGAACCGCAGCCTGCGCGCCCATGGTGGCAACGGCTGTGGAAAGGTGCAACGTAGCCGGACGTACGACGGCGCTGCGTCCCGCCGTCGTCGTCCTCGCCTGGGTGGTCCTCGCCTTAGTGGGGTCCCTGGCTTGGTGCGGGGGCTGTCGCTTCAAACAGCTCGCACAGCGCGTTGTAGTAACTGTTTGTCTGCCCGCAGTGCTTCATTCCGACCCGTAAACAGACGTTCTGCGAGGCTGTGTTGGCTGGCGCGGTCACTGCCACCACCCGTTCCAGGCCGCTTGCAAACGCGTAGGACAGGACCGCTGCCGCAGCTTCAGTTGCATAGCCATGCCCCCAGTGGTCCGGGTGGAAGTGCCAGCCTATTTCGGTGTCCCCTGAGGGCTCCAGGGGCAGGGAAGCGCCCGAGGCCGGAATGGACTTCAGGAGCAGGGTGCCGGCAAGCGGGGGAGTCTGGTCGTAACCCTGGCCCTGGCCTGACGGTCCGTACTCCCCTTGCGGTAGCCCTTTCAACTCCACTGCCCAGGCGCCGTGGACGAAGCTGTCCATGTGCCGCCAGGCGCGGATGCGCTCGTCGGCCTGGGACCGGTCCCGCATCACCTGGGGATGGTTGCCGATGAAACGCTGCACCTCCCAGCGCGAGTAGAGGTCCAGTACAAAGCCGGCGTCCTCCGGCTCCCACTGCCGGAGAACCAGCCGCTGGGTTTCGAGGATCTTCACCCCGCCAATCCTGCCAGAGGAGGGGCGGGCTGCTCCTGTTTTCTGGTTTTCCACACAGGGGATTGAGGGCGCGCAAATTGTCGGTGGTCTTTGGCAGAGTTGGGTCATGGCAATTGGTGGGCTTTTGGAAACGGGGCAGGCATGGCGCCGGCCTGATTTGTCTGTGACTCGTCGCTCGCCTGCTGCCGGCACTCCAGTTGACTCCGTTGCGCCGCCGGTTCCTGGTGTGCTGTCCGTGGCTGATGTCTCGCGTTCCCTGTCTTCGGTTCCGGTTGCTTCCACCGGTCCGGGGATGATTGATCAGTTGCGGGAGCTTGAAGACCTGAAATCGCTGGTGGCTGCGAAACAGGCCCGGATCGCTGTTGCTTTTGATCTCTCCCAGCGGCGGGAGCAGGCCGCGGCCGGTGTCCCGGCCAAGGAGCGCGGCGCCGGTGTTGCCGC
>NZ_JBJURL010000217.1:0-520 GCF_046097905.1 Pseudarthrobacter sp. NKDBFgelt
AGTGGGCGTCGCAGTATCCCGACATGGTGGAGGCGATCGTTCCCTTCTGCGCTTCGGCGCGCGTCTCCCCCCACAACTTCGTTTTCCTTGAAGGCGTGAAGGCGGCGCTTCAGGCGGATCAGGACTGGGCCGGCGGCGACTACGTGCATCCGCCCACGCGCGGGCTCAGGGCGTTCGCGCGGGTCTACGCTGGCTGGGCATATTCGCAGACATTCTACCGTGAGGGGCTGTATCGCCGGATCGGGTACGCGACGATCGAGGACCTTCTCTGCGACTGGGAAGATGATCACGTCCGGAACTGGGATGCGAACGATCTTCTCGCGATGCTCCGCACGTGGCAGGCGGCGGACATCAGCGCCACTTCCGCCTATAGAGGCGACTTCGCGAAAGCGCTGCAGAGCATCACCGCGCGCGCCGTGCTGATCCCGTGCGTTCAGGATCTCTACTTCCCGCCCGCCGACAATGAGATCGAGGCGCGCCACATGAACCGAGCGTCCTTCCGCCCGTTCGACTCGCCGTT
>NZ_JBJURL010000218.1:0-520 GCF_046097905.1 Pseudarthrobacter sp. NKDBFgelt
TGTTCCCTTATTGTTCTTGACAGGCGGAGGGGATTATGTAGTTTGCAAACTAGCTCCTAGCAGATAGGCTGCCCTTCCAATCGATGGAGGCACAGATGCCACGCATCCGAGCTGAGCTTTTCGAGGTCGATGACGCCGTGACGCTAAGGCTTCTGGCGGAAGATGACGGCCCTGTCGGGATCGTCTCGCTGCCATCGGATCACGAAGAGGCTCTAGAGCAAAAGGCCGCGTGGTTGAGCTAGAGGTGAACCCCTCGGGGGCGCCGGCCGCTGAGGTCGCCGCTTATGCGAAAGCCAAGGCTGACGAACTAGGCTGCGATCTCGTCGTCATCGACCCAGATGGCCTTTGGGACAGCGCTTGGGGCGACCTAGAGCCCGTGCCGGCGTAGCACGTGACTTCTGCAGCCTTAGCCCCTCGCAAACGTTAGCAGGCCACTCAAACGGCCATAATTGCTCCCTATGTAGGGCCTGGTTCGTTAACCCGGCACTGCGAGCGTGATGGCGCTATGCGATCTGAGTTG
>NZ_JBJURL010000219.1:0-517 GCF_046097905.1 Pseudarthrobacter sp. NKDBFgelt
ATGCCAACAGACCCTCCGGGGCTTTCGCCCGCGGCGGGCGGGGCTGCTGCCGGCGACGCCGTGGACCCCCATTTGCTCCAGAAACTGGCCGATGCGCATGGCGTGGGCACCTCGTTCCAGGGCTGGGACGGACTGCCGCACAGTGTGGCTGAAGGGACGCTGGTCAAGGTCCTGGCGGCCTTGGGGGTGCAGGCGGACACGAACCAGGCCATCGAGGCCGCATTGGCGGAAGCCGAACTGGCGCCCTGGCGGCGTATGCTGCCTCCCGCCGTCGTCATCCAGCAGGGTGAGCCCGCGCTGGTCCCGGTCCATGTGCGCGATGGCGCCGCAGTGCAGCTGGGCATCGCCCTGGAAGGCGGGGCCGGCTTTGTTGACGCGGTCCAGGAAGACGTCCGGGAACAGCCGCGGGATGTCGACGGCGTGGCCACCCGCCGCATGACCTTCGCCCTCCCGCAGGACCTGCCCCTCGGCTGGCATACCCTGAACGCCCAGGCCGGCGGCGCCAGCGCGTCGGCGA
>NZ_JBJURL010000038.1:0-41712 GCF_046097905.1 Pseudarthrobacter sp. NKDBFgelt
GCCTGGACAGCTCGATGATGTCCTGCACCAGTGCGGCCAGCCGGCCTGACTCCTTGTGCATGCGTTTAGCGAAGCGCCTGACGGCAAGTTCGTCATCCGCCGAGGACTCCAGGGCTTCGGCAAGCAGCGAAATGGCACCCACGGGGGTTTTCAGCTCATGGGAAACGTTGGCTACGAAATCGTTCCGGATCTCTTCGGTCCTGGTGATCTCCGTGCGGTCATCCGCGAGCAGCAGGATGTACTCCTCTCCGAGCATCGCGGCCCGGATCTGGACGATGATGGTTCCCTGGCCGAGCGGGCCGCGGGGAAGCTCCAGCTGCTTCTCCAGGATGACGCCGTCGCGCCGGACGCCCGCCGTCATGTCCAGCAGTTCCTTGTGGACCACGGTGTGGCCGCGGACAAGGCCGTAGGCGTAGGCTGCCGGGCTGGCTCGGACCACGCCGTCCACAGCGTCCACCACCACGAAGGCGCGGCCGACGACGGCCAGCACCTCGGCAGCGCCCGGCGGCAGGGCCGGTTCTTCAGTGTCCACGTCCAGCAGTTGCCGCTGCCGCTCGCTGACCCGGTACGCGAGCACGCCGAACGTGCCGAGCGCCAGGCCGACGAGGCCGGCCACCAAGCCGATGAGCATAGGATCCACAGCTCCACCTTATGCTCTGGAAAGCGCTGATCGGCGCGTCCGGGCCTCCTCCTGCGACGGTTCAACTAACGTTCACCTTCAAGGGCCTCGCCGTTCACCCGGCGCTGGCAGAGTAGCCAGTTGGAGTGCCGATTGGCGACGCGATTCCCGCTGCCCGGACCGGGGCCGGCGGGAGTTACAAGGAAAGGACGCCCACGTGCGTAAGGTTTTTCAGGAAGAGCTGACCCAGGTCGGCGACCAGCTCGTGGAGATCTCCCGGCTGGTCAGCGAAGCGATGGACAAGGCCACCACCTCCTTCGAAGTGGCGGATGTGGACCTGGCGCAGGACGTCATCGCTGCGGATGCCCGCATCGACTTCCTGCAGAACAGCCTCGACGAGCGCGCCATCGACATCCTGGCGCTGCAGGGGCCGGTGGCCAGCGACCTGCGGATGATTGTGGGCTCGCTGCGGATGAGCGCTTCCCTCGAGCGGATGGGCGACCTTGCCCGGCACATTGCCCAGCTGGCACGCCTGCGCTACCCGTCCACCGTCATTCCGGAATCCATGACCGGCACTTTCAAGCGCATGGCCGAGCTGGACCAGGAAATCGCCGACAAGCTGACCGTCCTCCTGGAAACCCGCGACCTTGAGGTGGCGAGGGACATTCTGAAGGCGAATACGGCCATCAACGACCTCCACCTCAGCGTCTTTAAGGCCATCGCGGCAGCGGAGTGGAAAGAATCGCCCGCAACCACTGTGGATGTTGCACTCGCCAGCCGCTACTTCGAACGCTTCGCGGACCATGGCGTTTCAGTGGCCCAGAAGGTCACCTACCTGGTGACCGGCGCCTGGCAGCCCACCGGGACAGAACACAGCTAAACCCCCTGGAGTTTTTGTCCAGATACGCCGACTTCCGAGGCCCGGAAGCCTGCATATCTGGACAAAAACTCTTATAGGAACAGACGACGGCGGGCTGGCCACCTGAGGTGACCAGCCCGCCGTCGTAATTTCCTGCTGATGCGTTATTTCCTGCCAGGGTTATTTCTTGCCCTGGTTCGCTACCGCCAGGATGGCCTGCTCGGCGGCTTCCGGGTCGAGGTAGGTGCCGCCTGGCTTGATCGGCTGGAAGTTCTCATCGAGGTCATACACCAGCGGGATGCCGGTGGGGATGTTCAGGCCGGCGATGGCTTCGTCGCTGATACCGTCCAGGTGCTTGACCAGGGCGCGCAGGGAGTTGCCGTGGGCCGTGACCAGGACGGTCTTGCCGGCTTTGAGGTCCTCCTTGATGTCCGACTCCCAGTACGGCAGCAGGCGGACCAGGACGTCCTTAAGGCATTCCGTGCGCGGGAGTGCGTCACCCAGGTCCGCGTAGCGGGGATCGTGCGCCTGGGAGAACTCGGAGTCGTCGTCCAGGGGCGGCGGAGGGGTGTCGTAGGAGCGGCGCCATTCCATGAACTGCTCCTCGCCGTACTCTGCAAGGGTCTGGGCCTTGTCCTTGCCCTGCAGGGCGCCGTAGTGGCGTTCGTTCAGGCGCCAGTCGCGCTTCACCGGGATCCAGCCGCGGTCAGCCTTGTCCAGGGAGATGTTCGCAGTGTTGATGGCCCGCTTCAGCAGGGAGGTGTAGAGGATGTCCGGGAGAACATTGTTCTCAACCAGGAGCTCACCGCCGCGTGCTGCTTCCGTACGGCCCTGGTCGTTGAGGTCTACGTCCACCCAGCCGGTGAACAGGTTCTTGGCGTTCCATTCGCTGTGGCCGTGGCGCAGCAGAATCAGCTTGTAAGTCATGATTTTCATCCTAGCCGAGCGCTGCCGCCGCCTGCCCAGCGTTACAAGCCGGCCCCGGTGACGCGCCACCTCCGGCTGCAGGGATAAGGTGGGGCCGTGGTGCAAAAGGCTGAACGGGTGACTGCCCCGCAGATTTCCGGCAGGAACAGCACCGGCAGGCCGGGCAAGCCGGTGGGCAACGTGACCCGCGGAACCACCAATCCCAACCGGATGCGCCGGGTGGACCGCTGGCTGGCCGGCCCGCAGGCCTGGCGGCTCCGGAACGCCGCCGACCCCCTGGTGGTGGACCTGGGCTATGGCGCGACGCCCGCCACCGCCGTCGAACTCTTTGACCGGCTCGCTGCCGTCCGCCCGGATGTTCAGGTCGTTGGAATCGAGATTGAGCCGGAACGCGTCCGCGCCGCCCTCCCCCTGCAACGGCCCGGGCTGAGCTTCCGGGTGGGCGGCTTCGAACTGCCCGTGCCGGGACGGCCGGTACTGGTCCGGGCGTTCAACGTCCTGCGGCAGTACGAGGAAGCCGATGCTCCCGGTATCTGGCGGCTGGTGCAGGACCGCCTGAGCCCTGGCGGCCTGTTCATCGACGGCACCTGCGATGAGATCGGGCGGCGCGTCACCTGGGTGGCGCTGGACGCCGAACGGCCCCTGTCCCTCAGCATCTCTGTCCGGTTCGGCAGCTTCGAACTGCCCTCGGACGTTGCCGAAAGACTGCCCAAAGCCCTTATCCACCGCAACGTTCCCGGAGAACCGGTACACGCCCTAATGCAGGCCATGGACCGGGCCTGGCTGGAGTGCGCGCCGCTGGCGTCCTTCGGGAACAGGCAGCGCTGGCAGGGCATGTGCCGGACATTGCGGGACGCGGGCTGGCCGGTGCAGGACGGGCCCGCCCGGTGGCGGCTGGGCGAGCTCACCGTGGATTGGGAAGCCGTTGCGCCCCTGGCGTAAGGGCCGGAACAAGGGTTCCCTCGGGCAGTCATGCGACCCTAGGTAACCTGTGGGGTTTATGGCCTAAAAGGCGCGGTCGAGCCAGTGACTGGCTTACCAGGGACCATACGGGCCGGTGTTGCGGCTGCCGCCCCGGCCTGCGTCCTTGACTGCCGGGCGCACGTCCGCCAAGTAAACGGACGCGGCCACCACGGCCGCAAGTCCGAACAGGCCCAGCGTGCCGAAAAAGCCGCCTCCGCTGCCGAAGAACGAGATGACACCGATCAGGGCTGCACCGCCGGTCAGTGCCAGCCAGAAAGCCTTGGTCCTTTTCCCCGTGGCCTCGAACGCGTTGGCACGGTGCCGGGCGCAGTCGGCCACAGCCCACAACTCAAGGCCCAGCGCCACCAGGGCAAGAATAAAGAACACTGCCTGCTCTACAGGCCGAATAATCAGTTCACCGTCCACAAGCCCAGCCTAGCCGCCCAACGAGTCCAGCGCCCGCTTCAAATCGGCCCAGAGGTCCTCCAGGTTTTCGATTCCCACACTGAGCCGCACCAAATTCTCCGGAACGCTCACCGGCTCTGCAGTGTGCCGCCGTCGTCGTTCAATGAGGGACTCAACGCCGCCCAGCGACGTCGCGGGAAGCCACAGCTGCAGCGCGCGGACGAGTTTGTCAGCAGTGTCAGCGCCGCTCAGCCCTGCAATAGGGGCAACCTGCACGCAGATGATGGAGCCAAACCCCTTCATCTGCGTCTTTGCCCGTTCATGGCCGGGATCCGCGGGCAGGCCCGGGAAACGGATGGACTCGATGGCCGGGTGTGCGCCAAGGCGTTCAGCCAACACCATGGCAGAAGCCTGGGAGCGTTCTATCCGCAGCGCCAGGGTCCGCAGGCCGCGCAGCGCAAGCCAGGCCTCGAATGGTCCCGCAATCCCGCCGTGGATGGTCCGGTTGTGGAGCAGGGCCGAGCGGATGTCCGCGTTGGACGTCACCAGGGCGCCCAGGACGACGTCGGAATGGCCAGCCAGATACTTCGTCACCGAGTGCAGGACGACGTCGGACCCCAAGGCCAGGGGCTGCTGCACCAGGGGTGTGGAGAAGGTGTTGTCCGTGACGACGATAGCGCCGACGGTGTGCGCCGCGGCCGTCAGGGCCTGGACGTCGGCGATGCCGAGCATCGGATTAGTGGGGCTTTCCAGCCACAGCATGGAAGCAGCCCGGGCGTTGGGTCCATTCGGTGCCAGGGCGGCCTTGACGGCGTCAGTGTCGGCAATGTCCACGGTGCGCAGTTCGACGAATTCCTTCTGCGCCAGTTCGGAAGCCATCACCAAGGACCCGGAGTAGCTGTGCGCGGGCATCACCAGCACGCCCCCTGGGGGGATCAGGGAAAGGGCCGAGCTGACCGCCGCAAGCCCTGATGAGTAGAGCAGCCCCGGCAGCTTGGAACCTTCAAGCTGGCCGAGCGCCTCTTCGAAGGGATCCCAGGTGGGATTGGAATACCGGCCGTACCCGCGGTCGCCGTCCCCGAGGGCCCCGGTGCCAAAGTATGTGGAGGAAAGGACGACTGGGTGGTTGACCGGCTGGTCCCTTTCCCTGGGGGGACGCCCGGCCGCAACCACCACCGTTTCGGCTGAGAGCGCCGCGGCCTGCTGTTCGGAGAGACTCATGGTGAAAGCGTACTGTCCGTCAGCAGTCCCCCGGAAAGCTGTTACCCGCAGGTGCACCGGCCTCCGTCCACAGGCCCGATCGGTTTTGTCAGCGGGGATCGGTAGGCTTGATGGGTGAGCAAACAAAGGGCCGGGCTTTTCATCGCGTTTGAGGGCGGCGACGGCGCCGGCAAATCAACGCAGGCTGCCCGGCTTGCAGAAGCCCTGGCATCCCGGGGCCTCACCGTCCTGCGTACCCGTGAGCCAGGCGGAACTCCCATCGGCGAAAAACTGCGTTCACTGGTACTGGATCACGGCCACGGCCACATCGATGCCCGCACGGAAGCGCTCATCTTTGCCGCGTCCCGGGCCGCGCACGCCACCCAGGTCATCCGGCCTGCCCTGGAACGCGGCGAGATCGTCCTGACGGACCGTTACATCGACTCGTCGGTCGCCTACCAGGGGGCCGGACGCGGACTGGGCGAGGACGCTGTACGGTCCCTTAATGAGTGGGCCACTTCCGGCCTGCAGCCCCACCTCACCGTCCTGCTGGATGTCGACCCCGCCGTCGGCCGCCGCCGCCGGACAGCCGGCGATGCTGCCGAAGACCGGCTGGAATCTGAAGCTGATGACTTCCATACCCGGATCCGGGATGCCTTCCTGGAGCTGGCCCGCAGCCGTCCGGAGTCCTACCTTGTGCTGCCCGCCCATCACCCGGTCGGTGAACTGGCGGAACAGATTCTCGCGCGGGTGGAAAGCCTTCAGGCCGCGCACCACAGCGTCCCGGCAGATGTTTCCGTCCACGCTCCATCAGTGGGTGGCCACCCGTGACGGTGTGGGACGACCTGCAAGGGCAACCCGCCGTCGTCGAACAACTGCGGCAGGCCTCCAGCGGCGAGGGGCTGACGCACGCGTGGCTTTTTACCGGCCCGCCCGGCTCCGGGCGCTCGAACGCGGCAAAGGCCTTTGCCGCGGCACTGAACTGCGACCAGGACGACGTCAGCCAGCGCGGATGCGGCCACTGCTCCGCCTGCCTGACCATCCTGGGTGAGACCCATTCGGACGTCACGTTCGTCCGGACCGAGAAGGTCACCATCACCATTGACGAAGCCCGGGAACTGGTGGCCACCGCCGGCAACAGGCCCTCGACAGGTCGGTGGCGCATCATCGTGGTGGAGGATGCGGACCGTATGGCCGAACGCACCACCAACGTCCTCCTCAAAGCCATCGAGGAACCCACTCCCCGGACCGTGTGGATGCTGTGCGCCCCGTCCCCGGCGGACGTCCTGGTGACCATCCGTTCGCGCTGCCGCAGCGTGGCTTTGCGGCTGCCGCCTGCCGCTGACGTCGCTGCCCTGCTGGTGAAGCGCGACGGCGTGGATCCGGCGCTCGCTGAGCGTGCCGCCCGGGCGGCGCAGAGCCATGTTGGCATTGCCCGCCGGCTGGCGCGCGACCCCGCTGCCAGGGAGCGCCGGCTGGAAACTGTCCGGTTCCCGCTCGGCCTGCGGGGCGTCACCGCTGCAGTGATGATGGCAGACAAGCTGGTCAAGATCGCCACCGCAGAGGCCAACAGTTCCAATGAGGAACGGGACGCTGCGGAGAAGGCCGCGCTGCTGGCAACATTGGGCGCACCGGAATCCGGGACGCTTCCTCCGGCCATGCGCAGCCAGGTAAAGCAGCTGGAGGACGACCAGAAGAGGCGGGCCAAACGGTCCATCACGGACTCGCTGGACCGGACGCTGACGGATCTTCTGTCCTTCTATCGTGATGTGCTGATTATCCAGCTCGGGAATGCCGTGGAGCTCGTAAACGTTGAGCTCAGGGGTGAATTGGAGGAGTTCGCCCACCGCTCCACGCCGGAGTCAACGCTTTCCCGGATGGATGCCATCAACAAAGCCCGCGAACGCATCACCACCACCAACGTTGCACCGCTGTTGACCATTGAGTCCATGGCAGCCAGCCTGATCTAGTCCTTCAAGGAGACCCGATGACTGCCCGCCCCCTGCCCGTACGCCCGCGATTCGCGGCGGTTGGCGTCCGTGCCCTCGGGGCCATGGTCCTGGCCATGGTCCTGGCGTCCTGCAGCCTCCTGAATGGTGAAGACCGCAGCCAGGAAGCCGCCACTGCCAAGGCCGATCCGTCCATCGTTGCATCTGCACCGGAAGGTCTTGAGGAGTTCTACTCCCAGGAGGTCGTCTGGGAGCCATGCGAGAACGAGTTCCAGTGCGCCAGGGTGACGGTGCCCATGGACTACGGCAACCCCGACGGCGAGACAATCCAGATTGCCGCGCTGCGGGCTCCAAGCACGGGAAAGAAAACGGGCAGCCTCCTGGTCAACCCGGGCGGTCCGGGTGCGTCAGGCTATGACTTCGTCAAGGATGCGGCCGGGACACATTTTTCCCAGGCTGTACGGGATTCCTACGACCTCGTGGGCTTTGACCCCCGGGGCGTGAAACGCTCAGCCCCCGTCACGTGCATGACCGACGCCGAACGGGATGCCGCGAGGGCCAAGATCTACGACCTCGAAACCGATGCCGGACTTGCCGAGGTCCTGGCGGACAACAAGGCGACTGCGGCCCAGTGCGAGGAGCAGACGGGTCCGGTGCTGGGGAACATCGATACGGTCAGTTCCGCAAAGGACGTGGACGTTCTTCGGGCTGTGGTAAATGATCCGAAACTCAACTATCTTGGCTACTCCTACGGCACGTTCCTGGGCTCGACCTACGCTTCGCTGTTCCCCGACAATGTGGGACGAATGGTGCTGGACGGAGCGCTGGACCCCTCCATCAGCAACGAAGAGCTGACCAGCGGGCAGGCCCGTGCCTTCGAGAAGGCAATCCGCGCCTATGTTGCCAGCTGCCAGGGCCAGGACGGATGCCCCCTGAGCGGGAACGTGGATTCCGGTGTCCAGCAGATCCGCGACCTGATCGCCGCGGTCCAGCAGACGCCGCGGACGGCCAAGGACGGGCGGGTGGTGAACGCCACCATGTTCGTCAGCGGCCTGATCACGCCGCTGTACAACGACCAAAGCTGGCCCGCCCTCACCCAGGCCCTTGAAGCGGCAATGACGGGAGACGTCAGCCTCATGCTGCGGCTCGCAGACCTGGGGGCCGACCGCTCTTCCAACGGGACGTATACGTCCAATTCCACCTTCGCCTTCAATGCCATCAACTGCCTTGACTACCCCATGGAGTCCGATACAGCCGCCATGCGTGCGGAGCAGCAGCGCCTGATGCAGGACTCGCCCACCTTCGGGTACTTCTTTGCGTACGGAGGCACCAACTGCGTCGACTGGCCGTACCAGAGCGTGCGCACGCCGTCGCCCGTGGAATACGACGGCGGCTCCCCCATCGTTGTCATCGGCACCACCGGCGACCCCGCCACCCCGGTGGAATGGGCATCATCGCTGCGCAAGCAGCTGGGTAACGCTGCACTCCTCACGTGGGAAGGCGAAGGCCACACCGCCTACGGCCGGTCCAACAGCTGCATCGAGGACGCCGTGGACAGCTACCTGGTAAGCGGCCAGGTTCCCGCTGACAACACGGTGTGCTGAAGGCCTCACCCTGTCCCGGCCGCCCATTTTGACCCGGGCGCGGGGACTCTATTACAGTTGACTCTTGCATGAAGCGCCCGGTTTTGCCGGAGATTCGTGCGGTGCTTCCTTAGCTCAGTCGGTAGAGCGTTTCACTCGTAATGAAAAGGTCATCAGTTCGATTCTGATAGGAAGCTCGGGATAAACCCCGGACAACCCATAGTTTTAGGGGTTTCCGGGGTTTTTCGCTGGTTAAGCGGTTGCAGCGGGCCTACCACCATTTCCTCAGCGCCCAGCCGTTGTTCGCGCCGTCACCGTCCCCGCCATCCTTGCCGCAGCGCAGACAACGTTTATAGATGCCTCCGTCTTCGGTATGTTCGACGTGCCATTGGTGGCGAATATTCAATTTGCACCGCAGGGCCTGGATCATAGCGGACTCCGATCATTGGTTGCAGCGCCCTATAGCTCCCATGATGGCCCTCCCGTCCCCGCGATAGTAGGGGCCATCGGTGGGACCGCGGGAGCCTGATGCCAGCGGCCTGCCAGACATCCAGGTCACCGCTGAAGGCGGCGCTGCCCAGCCCGGCTCCGCATCCGCCTCGAAAGGGCAGGGCTAGACTGGCGGGGTAAGGACGGATTGGGGGATCCAAGGCGGCAGTGCCGCCGTTCCGCTGGTCGGTCGCAGCCAGTGAGACCAAGGATGACCGTGACCTCCTCCAAGGACTTTCCCATTCCGCCATCAGCCCCCGGGCCGCCCAGCGCCAGATTCGTGCCGCCCGCGTGGGCCGCTCCGCCGGCCAATGAACCTCCAGTGGCTGTCCACCTCGGCAAGTTCCTGCACCGCAGCCCTCACATGGTGGTGGCTGTAAGAAGCGCCGAGGTCTACTCCACGGGCTGCTCCTTCAGCCTGTCCTGGATGGGACCCCCAACGATTGCCTTCACCAGCAGTGGCGGCAGCGGAGCAGGCGACGAACTGGCGGGCACCGGCACCGCCTGGCTCTGGCCCTTGACTCCCGCTGGGCACCTTCGGCTGCTCGCCCAGTGGATGGACTTTGGGCTGGCCGAGAGTTCCGTGGTGCTGGATGGCGGGACACTGCGCGACGCCGCAGCAGGAGTGCAGCAGTTCTGGGCGGAAGGTGGCCAGCCGTGACAGCTCCGGACGCCATCGTCCTGAACCTGGTGTTTGCCGCGATCTTCCTCTATGTCCTGTACGGCGTCATCCGTGCCGGCGTCCGTGACGGCATTGGCCAGGCGGAAGACAGGCGCCGGCAACGTTCGGAGAGCGCGGAATCGGACCCACCGGGGTGAGTACAGGTAGGCAGATCACCGGAGCCTAAGATGTCGAGCATGGAAGACGAGGTTCTGGCAGAGGTCGCCAACCAGCTCTACGCCAAACCGCTGGACGACTTTGTGGCGGCCAGGACCACGGCAGCGAAGGAAGCAGCCGCGTCGGACAAGGAGCTGGGGGCAGCGGTCCGGGCACTGCCCAAGCCCTCGGTTGCCGCCTGGGCGGTGAATATGCTGGCTGTGCATCAACCGGATGTCCTGGCCCAGCTGACGGAACTCGGCGGCAGGATGCGCGCGGCACAGGTGTCGCTGGACGCCGCGTCGCTGCGTGACCTGGGACGTGAGCGCCGCATTTCGCTCGCCGCCGCCGTCGACACCGCCCGTTCGGTGGCCCAGGAACATGGCCGGGCCATCAGCGATCCCATGGCGGGCGAGGTCGAGGAGACACTTCGCGCGCTGACAGCGGATGAGGGAGCAGCAGCGGCCGTGCGGAGCGGGCGCCTGCTCAAGACATTGCAGGCAGACGGCGTCAACGCCGTTGACCTGGCCGGCACCGTGGCAGTCCCTTCGGTCCTGCCGCCCGCCGCCGCGGCTCCCGCCTCTGCGCCAGCGGCCTCCGCTGGCAGGAAGATGCGTACGACGGCGGCAGCGCCGCAACAGCGCAAACCGGACAGGCCGCGGCTTGAGGCGGTCCGGCACACTCCGCGGCCCGCGTCACCACCGGCGCTGGAAAGGGCCAGGGCGGCCCTAAAAGAAGCACAGGCAGCAGAGGCCGCGGCGGCCCGGGCGGCACAGGAGCTGCAGGACCAGGCCGACGACATACGGACCGACATCGCGGAACTCCTCCGGGAGACAGCAGATCTTCGTGCCCGGCTGAGGACCGCTGAAGAGCAGCTGGAGCGCTCGAAGAAAAGGCTGGCGGCCACCGTTGCCGAAGCAAAACAGGCGGTGCGGGCCGCGGACAAAGCCGAGCGGACGGCAGTGCTTGCGCAGGAACGGGTCCTTCGGCTGGGCAACACGCGGGACTGATTCCCGTAATTGTCAGACCCCGGTTGCAGACTGGATTCATGGAAAAGCAACTGGTACAGGAATTTCACGTCACGTACTTCGACGCCGACTGCGGCCGGGCACGGGCTGAGGTCTTTGACACCCTGGCAGAGGCGGAGCGCTTCGCCAGCCGGCACTGCGCCGGGGAGGACAGCTGGGCCGTCGTCGACGCCGTGGCCATAGAGCAGATCCGCACAGCCGCCTGACCCGTTCCTGCTTAAAACGCAAAGCGCCCCGCCTGTACAGAACAGGCAGGGCGGCAGTGCGCGGCTAAAGCCCTGGCGCGGGCGCCGTCTGGCAGTTACGCGAAGTCGGAAACAGCCGGGTCCGCGCCGATGCGGCCTTCGCCTTGGGCCGAGCGGTCAAGGGCGTTGATCGCCTCGATGTCGTCTGCGTCCAGGTTCACCTCAAGCGCCGCGTAGTTTTCCCGGATCCGGGATTCCGTGACGGACTTGGGAATCACCACGTTGCCAATGGCGAGGTGCCAGGCGATAACCACCTGGGCAGGCGTGGCGCCGTGCTTGGCGGCAATGGAGGCCACCGCTGCGTCCTCGAGCAGCTCGCCGCCCTGGCCCAGCGGCGACCAGGCCTGGGTCAGGATGCCCTTCGAAGCGCCAAACTCGCGCAGTTCACGCTGGCTGAAGTACGGGTGCAGTTCAATCTGGTGGATGGCCGGGACAACGCCCGTTTCATCGATGAGCCGCTGCAGGCCCTCGGCGGTGAAGTTGGATACGCCGATGGACTTGACCCTGCCGCGCTTCTGGAGCTCGATCAGCGCCTTCCAGGTGTCCAGGTACTTATCCTGCTTGGGCTGCATCCAGTGGATCAGGTACAGGTCCAACGTCTCGAGCCCCAGCCTGTCCATCGACGCCTCGAAGGCTGCCAGGGTGGACTCATAGCCCTGGTCAGCGTTCCAGAGCTTGGTGGTGATGAAGAGCTGCTCCGGGGAGAGGCCGGAACTGGCGATGGCCCGCCCCACGCCCGCCTCGTTGCCGTAGATCTTGGCGGTGTCGATGTGGCGGAAGCCTGCTTCAAACGCCTGCCGGACCACCTTCTCGGCTACATCGTCCTCAACCTGCCAGACGCCATAGCCAAGCTGGGGAATCGTGTTTCCGTCATTGAACGTCAGTGTAGGTGAAAGAGTCATTCGACCATCCTGCCAAACCCCGGCGCCCGCCAGGAGGGAATCGGCCGGAAGTAAGCCAGGCGCTTAACCGGGAATATCCGCCTGCCGCGGTCCCGGGCCCTCCTCGCTGAGGTGGCGCTCGGCGTCGGCCACCTGCTGGAAAACGGACTCGGCGCGCCGCCGGACGGACGCCGCACCTACCGGGACCGGGCCCACGGCGAGCCGGAGCATGGCGGCCGCCTCCGCCGTGGTGGCCAGCGAGTTTCCGGCCTTGGACAGGGCACGGTGCACTCCGGCCAGGCCAACCGGAATGTCCAGCCCTTCATTCGGTGAACGCCGCTGCGCTTCCATGCACACGAGCCGTACCCTTTCGAGGAGGGCAGCCAGCTCGTTGGCTATCTCGAGCAGTTCACCGTAGAGCTGGTCGTCCTCAACGCCTTCAAGGACCTGGTGGAAGCGGTCCAGTCCCCGCTGGAAGCGGTCGTGGGCGCGGCGCCACAGCCCCTTCCCCAGTTCCGCATCATCCTTGCGCCCCTGCCTGGCGGCGCTGAAAAAGCCCAAGCGCACCCTTACAGGTATTGTCCGGGACCGTGGTCCGGGTCGTCCCGCTGGCCTGGCCGCGCGGAATTGCCGGAGCGCGAACCTGCGGCGGCCCTTTGCGGCTCACCGTTTTCCCCGATGACCACGCCGGGGGCAATCATGGTTCCTGGCGGCAGCTGGCGCAGCTGCATCTGCGCGGCCGCGTGCTCGCGGGCCGCGTGCTGGGCGGCAATCGCCGTCTGGATTCCGTGGAACAACCCCTCGAGCCATCCCACAAGCTGGGCCTGGGCTATGCGCAGTTCAGCGTCCGAGGGAGTGCCGTCGTCGGAGAAGGGAAGGCTGATCCTGTCCAGCTCCTCCACCAGCTCCGGAGCCAGTCCGTCTTCCAGTTCTTTGATGGAGCGCTCGTGGATCTCGGCCAGCCTGCCCCGTGCAGCCTCATCAAGGGGTGCGGACTTCACTTCCTCCAGGAGCTGCCTGATCATTGTTCCGATCCGCATCACTTTGGCCGGCTCATCCACCAGGTCCTGAAGGCTGCTCCCCTTGGGCCTCATGCCCTCAGGAGGGCCGGGGTGGGCGTGCACCGGCGGCTGCCGGTCGTCAATGGGAGTGCCTTCTACCGGGAGGTCCTCAGCTGGCTGAGTGTCTTGTGGATCGCTCATGCGTTCATACTCTCATGAGCGATCCACCCGCGACCCACCGGATGAACCCACCTGACGGTTTGTCCGCTGCAAGCTCAATCAGCAGCACCGGCCCTGCGGATTGCTGTCCTGGCGGTCGGTCCGATCGCGCCAAAACTCCCTCTCCGTGAGCGGCGCTTCCACGTGGCCGGCCGCCCTGTGGTGCTCCAGATACTTGGCGTACGCGTCCGCGCCCAGGACGCCGCCAAAATACCGGGCGACGCCGCGGACGCCCCGCGTCAGCACAGCCAGTCCCGCCGCCATCAGTGGTGGCCACCCCTTTCGAACCTGAGCTGCGCCGGTACCTTGTCCCACTCCGCCATCAGCTCCCGCTCGGCGGGTGTGGGGATAATTCCGGCAGGGGCGAAGACCCTCGATGGAAGGGCAGGGTCCTCGTTGTCCTGGACGGCGGTGCCTTCCGCGCGGTTGCGGAAGGCCCTGGCCGTGGCGAGCAACGCCGTCGCGATCACAATGATGCTGAGCACGACAAAGATCACGGAGAGCCAGCCCTGGATGGCCGTGTTCCGCACGACGGCCTCCATGGCCGCCACGGATTTCGCCGTCCCAAACTCCGTCTTCCCTTCTGCGAGGGCCTTGCTGAACGCCGCGTTGTTGGCGAAGTAGCCCACTGCGGGTGTGGACGAGAAGATCTTCTGGTAGCTCGCGGTGATGGTCACCACGGCAGCGAAGCTGAGCGGCAGGGCAACGATCCACAAGTACTTGAACGTGCCGCGCTTTGCCACGATGGCAAGGCACACGGAAAGCGCGATTGCGGCCAGCAGCTGGTTTGCGATGCCGAACAGCGGGAACAGCGTGTTGATGCCGCCCAACGGGTCGGTGACGCCCATCAGCAGCACCGCGCCCCAGGCTCCCACCATGATGGCGGTGCAGAGCCAGGCGCCGGGCCGCCAGGAGTGCTCCTTGAACTTGGGGACAAAGTTTCCGATCGAGTCCTGCAGCATGAAGCGGGCAACACGGGTGCCGGCGTCCACAGCGGTCAGGATGAAGAGGGCTTCGAACATGATGGCGAAGTGGTACCAGAAGGCCATCATGGCGGTACCGCCAATGAACTGCTGCATGATGTGCGCGAGGCCCACGGCAAGGGTGGGAGCACCGCCGGTGCGGGAAACGATGCTTTCCTCACCCACATTGGCTGCTGTCTGGGACAGGAACTCCGGGGTGATGTTCACTCCGGCCAGGCCAAGGCTGTTGACCCAGGTGGCTGCTGTTTCCACCGTCCCGCCGGTCAGCGCGGCCGGCGAGTTCATGGCGAAGTAGAGTCCACGGTCGATGGAGATGGCGGCCACCAGGGCCATGATGGCCACGAATGACTCCATCAGCATGCCGCCGTAGCCAATGAACCGGGTCTGGCGTTCCTTCTCCACGAGCTTCGGGGTGGTGCCGGACGAGATCAGCGCGTGGAAACCGGAGAGGGCACCGCAGGCGATGGTGACGAACAGGAACGGGAACAGGGCCCCCGGGAACACGGGTCCGTTGTCCCTGCTGGCGAATTCGCTGAAGGCAGGAACGGTAATCTCCGGGCGGACCACGATGATGGCCAGCGCGAGCATCACGATGACGCCGATCTTCATGAACGTTGAAAGGTAGTCCCTCGGTGCCAGCAGCAGCCACACGGGCAGGATGGCGGCAATGAAGCCGTAGACAATGAGCCCCCACGCGATGGTGACCTTGTCCAGGCTGAAGATATCAGCGCCCCACGGGGTTTCGGCCACGATGCCGCCGCCGACGATGGCCGCCATCAGCAGGACGAACCCAATCAGAGACACTTCCATGACCTTGCCGGGCCGGAGGTAGCGGAGGTAGACGCCCATGAACAGGGCGATGGGGATGGTCAAACCCACGGAGAAGACACCCCACGGGCTTTCGCCCAGGGCATTGACGACGACGAGCGCGAGGATGGCCACGATGATCACCATGATCAGCAGGGTGGCTATGAGGGCCGCCGTGCCGCCGATGACGCCAAGCTCCTCGCGTGCCATCTGTCCCAGGGACCTGCCGCCGCGCCGCATGGAGAAGAACATCACCAGGTAGTCCTGGACAGCGCCGGCAAGGACGACGCCGATAATGATCCAGATCGTGCCGGGCAGGTAGCCCATCTGGGCTGCAATGACCGGACCCACCAGCGGTCCGGCGCCGGCGATGGCGGCGAAGTGGTGGCCGAACAGGACATTGCGGTCAGTCCGGACGTAGTCCTTGCCATCGGCCTTGTACTCGGCCGGGGTGGCACGGCGGTCGTCAGGCCGGGTGATGTAGCGCTCGATGACCTTGGAGTAGAAGCGGTAGCCGATGAGGTAGGTGCACACCGAGGCAAACACGAACCATATGGCGTTGACGGTCTCACCGCGGATGATGGCCAGCATGAACCAGGCCAGGCCGCCCAGCAGGGCAATGCCGGCCCACAGCGCAATCTTCCCCGGCGTCCATTTTCGCTCTTCTGCCTCGCGGACCTCCTCATCAATGGCTGTCGGGGGCAGGGCCGGGTCGGTGGCCACCACGCCCCTTTCCCCGGATGCATTCCTCCGTTGATCAGGCGTTTCGGCCATGTCTCCTCCTTGAGATTGTTTCGCTTCTGCTGTGACGCACCCTACCAACCCGCAGGCCCATTCCAGAGGCGTTCTGCCAGGTGGCGCAGAAACGTGCGGTGAGCGGAGGGGAAGCGGCGACGAACGACGGATCAGCTTTGCGTCCCGGCCGCACCAACGCAGCGAAGGCCTCCGTCCGAACAGCTCGGGCGGAGGCCTTGGCTCATGGGAAAAGCGTAAAGCTGCTCCTCAGGCGTGTGAGTAGGTAAGGCAGTCGGCGTTGTCCGCCCCGGGACCGACATGCACCTCGGCGGCCTTGCACATCAGGTGGTCGTTGTGGACGCATTCAGAGCGCTGGCAGGCTCCGACGTCGGCAAGGACTTTGGGCAGTCCGCCGTGCATGCCCGTGTCGATAAAGGTGGCGCAGTGCGCGTGGTTTTCGGCACCGCCCACAGTGATGGCGGCAGCATTGCAGTTGGTGTGATCGTTAAAGGAACAGTTCGTTACGCTGCAGTCGGCCACGTGGGTTGCCATGAGCTTCCTCCAAGTTCCACCGCCCGGCCGGGCGGCTCCTGCACCCCACGCTAAACCTGTCCACTGCATTCAAAAAGACCCAATTGTGTTGCCTATTTCCCCTGCGCCTGCTGGATCATCCTCGCCTCGCACAGGTCCAGCCAGCGGACCTCCGCCTCGGTCTGGAAAATCAGGGAATCCAGAACCATAAGCCACGCCGTATCAACGCTCCGCTGGCTCGAAGCCGTGTCCCGGCGGGCCTTGGTGTAGTCCTGCAGCGCTTGGACGGAGGCCATCCGCTGGCCCTGGATGATGGCCTGGATGTCGACGCCGGGCACGGTGACAGCGAGCGCCAGCTTGATGGCCAGCTCATTGCGCGGCGGGTTGTTCCGCTCCACAGGCGCCGCGAACCACTCCCGGATCTCCGCCCTGCCGGCTGCCGTAATGCTGTACACCACGTGCCCGTTCCCGTCGTCGCCGTCCCTGGCCACCAAAGCGCCGCGTTCCAGCCGGTCCAGGGTGGTGTACACCTGCCCAATGTTCAGCGGCCAGGTGCTGCCGGTGCGGTTCTCGAACTCGGCCCGCAACTGGTAGCCGTAGCGCGGCTGGTCCTGCAGCAGTGCGAGGAGGCTATGGCGGATGGACATGCTGTTCCTTGTGCTCGGCGGGCAACGGTCTCCGGGGCGGAGCATTTACATAAGAAGCAGGATCTTGCCTACGTGGTCTCCCGTGTCGAAGTACCGGTGGGCCGCACGCACCTGGTCGAGCGGGAAGGTCTTTGCCACCAGCGGCCGCACCCGTCCGTCACTGACCATCGGCCACACGGCATCGCGGACGGCGTTCATGATGGCACCCTTTTCCTCCACGGGCCGCGGGCGCAGGGCCGTGGCCACCACGGCGGCCCGCTTTTGCAGCAGCTGCCCCAAATCGAGCTCACCCTTGGTGCCGCCCTGCAGTCCGATGACGATCAGCCGTCCATAGTCGGCGAGCGCGTCCACGTTCTGTTTGAGGTACTTGGCTCCGACGACGTCGAGGATGACGTCCGCGCCTTTGCCTCCGTTCTGGCGGCGGAGGCTCTCGGGAAAATCCTCTTCGGCGTAGTTGATGGCAATGTCCGCACCCAGGAAGGCCTTTGCCGTGCTTACCTTCTCATCAGAGCCCGCGGTGGTGGCAACCCTGGCGCCGAGCGCCTTGGCCAGCTGGATGGCCATGGTGCCGATCCCGCCGGTGGCCCCGTGGATCAGGACAGTTTCACCCTCCTGAAGCTGGGCGGTCATGACCAGGTTGGAGTAGACAGTGGCGGCAACTTCGGGAAGGGCTGCTGCGGTCACGAGGTCCACGCCGTCGGGCACCCGCAGGACCTGTTCGGCCCGGACGGCCACCTGTTGGGCGTAGCCGCCCCCGGCCAGCAGCGCCACCACTTTGTCCCCGAGGGAAAACGCCTTCGTGACACCGGGACCGAACCCGGCGATCCGGCCGGATACCTCAAGGCCGGGAATGTCCGAGGCTCCCGGCGGGGGCGGGTAGAAACCCCTGCGCTGCTGCACGTCCGCCCGGTTGAGACCGGCCGCGACGACGTCAATCAGCACCTCTCCGGTACCGGGTACCGGGGCCTCGACCTCGCGGACCTCCAGCACTTCCGGGCCGCCCGGCTCCGAAATGTAGACGGCTTTCATGGAACACTCCCGTTTCTGACTGAATACTGCGTGCAACCAGTGTGCACCGGACACCTTCCGGACTCTGTTTTGTTGCAGGCAAGTGCCTATGAAACACTACTTGTTGAGGAAGGTTGTCCGAGCGGCCGAAGGAGCTAGTCTTGAAAACTAGTGTGCGGTAACCCCGTACCAAGAGTTCGAATCTCTTACCTTCCGCGAAAAAGGACCTCTGTCCGCCAGCACGCCTGGCAGGCAGGGGTCCTTCGTTTAACCTGCGGCGGGCACCGCCGGCCCTGACGTGGCCGCCATGGCGGGAACCGGTGCCGCCACGTAAATCGTCCTGGCAAATTTCCGCAGTCCCCTTCCAGCAAAGCTACTGGCCGGTATCCTTTGTGATAGTCGGCACACTGGGGCAGATGCCGGCCACCACATACCGCCAACAGCATCACCGGAACCGGGGGCTACTGGGGCTCCCGGCCGGAAGGTGGCCCGTTCCGCTGGGGAGCGTCCCGCCGAATGCACGCGCTATCAACCCTGCGTTCATTCAGCGCTGTTGTGATGTGCCGGATACCACTTGACCAGGAGCAGGATCCGGGCCCCTGTCCGTCGGTACAACCCGGACATCTTCCATTGGGTCCCTACCGGGACACCCCTATGAAAGTAAGAGCGGATGCATCACACACCTTGGAAACTAGCGCTGGGGACAGCGTTGTCGGCGGGGCTGCTGGCTCCCCTGGCAGCATTTCCCGCAGTTGCGGACACTACAGCCGCGGAGGTCTCACCCGCGGCAGGCACATCCCCCGTTGTCATCAACGAGGCCTACCTCAGCGGCGGCAGCACGGGCGCCGCCTACAAGAACCGGTTCCTGGAGCTTTACAACTCCTCGGACGCCCCGGTGCGGCTGGACGGCTGGTCAGTCCAGTACCGTTCCGCAACCGGGCTCGCAGCCCCCACCACCGTGGCACCCCTCACCGGCACCATCGCGGCAAAGGGTCATTACCTGATCCAGGGTGCCAGCAACGGAACCAACGGCGCCGCCCTCCCCACCCCGGACCTCGTGGCGGGCGGCCTGAACTTCAGCGGCACATCCGGCACCATCGTGCTCGCCAAGCAGCCCACCGCCGTCGCGCTTTCCACCGGTTCCCAGGTGGAGCCCGCAGGCGTTGCGGACCTGCTGGGCTACGGCTCCTCCAACACCTTCGAGACCGCAGCAGCTGCAGGCCCTGCGGGTACGGGCGACGCCAGGAGCCTGAACCGCAGCGGCGGCGCGGACAGCAACAGCAACGCCGCCGACTTCAGCCTCAGCACCACAATCAGTCCAACCCCAAGCGGCTCCACTGCCCCCGGGCCCGATCCCAGTCCGGCCCCCACCCCGGATCCGGCCCCCGTGCCGTCCAGCACGTCGATTGCCGAGATCCAGGGCACGGGTGCGCAAAGCCCCCTCACCGGATCAACAGTGACCACCACCGGAAAGGTCACCGCAGTCTTCCCCACCGGCGGCCTTAACGGCTACTACCTGCAGACACCGGGAACCGGCGGCGACCTGACGGCAACCAACCATGCCGCGTCGGACGGAATCTTCGTCTACTCCCCCGCCACGGTGGCATCGGTCCAGGCCGGAGACCACGTGCAGGTGACCGGTGCCGTGGCGGAGTACTACGGGATGACCCAGCTGAACGTCACCGCAGCGGCCGGACTCACCAAGCTGGCCGAGGCCGCGCCGGAGGTCAAGGCCACACCGTTCACGCTGCCCGCCGGCGAGGCCTTCCGCGAATCCCTGGAAGGCATGCTCCTGGCACCCCAGGGGCCGCTGACCGTCACGGACAACTACTCCCTGAACCAGTACGGCGAGATCGGCCTCGCCGGCGGAACAACGCCGCTGGTCCAGCCCACCGCCGTCGCGCCCTACGGCTCGGCAGAGTACGCCGCAACGGTGGCGGACAACGCCGCCCGCGGGATCAAGCTCGACGACGGCTCCAGCACCAACTTCCTCAAGGACGCCACCACGAAGGCGCAGGTCCTTCCCTACCTGACCACGGCCGACCCGGTACGGGTGGGTTCCCCCGCCACCTTCACCACCAATGTGGTGCTGGGCTACGGCAACAACGCCTGGAAACTCCAGCCGCTGACCCACCTCACCGAAACGAACAAGGCCTCCGTCCAGCCCGCAACCTTCGGCGGCACCAGGACGGAAGCCCCCGCAGCAGTGGGCGGCAACCTCAAGATCGCCTCCTTCAACGTGCTCAACTACTTCCCCACCACAGGGGACACCCTGACCGGCTGCACCTATTACGAGGACAGGGCCGGCAACCCGATCACGGTCCGCGGCGGCTGCGATGCCCGCGGGGCCGCCAACGCCGAGAACTTCGAGCGGCAGCAGGACAAGATCGTTTCGGCCATCTCCAAGGCCGGCGCGGATGTTGTCACGCTGATGGAGATCGAAAACTCAGCACAGTTCGGCAAGAACCGGGACGACGCCCTGGCCAAGCTGGTGGACGCCCTGAACATCGAGACGCCGGGCATCTGGGATTACGTCCGCTCGCCTGCCAACGCGCCGCCGCTGAGCGACGAGGACATGATCCGCACCGCCTTCATCTACAAGAAGGCCGTTGCGGAGCCCGTGGGTGAATCCATCATCCACAACGACACCGTGGCGTTCTCCAACGCCCGCAAGCCGCTGGCCCAGGTGTTCAAGCCCGTGGGTGGCGGCGCGGGGACAGAGTTCATCGCCATCGCAAACCACTTCAAGTCCAAAGGCTCCGCTGCCACCCCCGAGGACACGGACCAGGGGCAGGGCGCATCAAACCTGGCGCGCACAGCCCAGGCGAAGTCCCTGCTGGAGTTCACCAAGTCCCTGCAGCAGTCCAAGGGCACGGACAAAGTGTTCCTGATCGGCGACTTCAACGCTTATGCCAAGGAAGACCCCATCAACGTCTTCACCGCTGAGGGCTACGTCAACCAGGACGAGAAAGCCCGCAACGCCGGCGGCACCGCCAAGCACTCCTACCTCTTCGGCGGCATGGTGGGCTCGCTGGACCACATCCTGGCCTCCCCCGCCGCCAATGCGGTGGTCACCGGGGCTGACATCTGGAATATCAACTCGGTTGAGTCCGTGGCACTGGAATACAGCCGCTACAACAACAACGTCACCAACTACTACGCACCGGACCAGTTCCGCGCCAGCGACCACGATCCCGTGGTGGTGGGCCTGGACCTGCAGTCCGCTCCCGCCGCCGTTGACCTGAACTTCCTGGGCATCAACGACTTCCACGGCAGGATCGACACCAACACGGTCCTGTTCGCGGGCACCATCGAGAAACTCCGCGCAGCGGCCGCCCCCGGCGCCACCGCCTTCCTCTCAGCCGGCGACAACATCGGCGCGTCGCTGTTTGCCTCCGCGGTCGCCAAGGACCAGCCCACCATCGATGTGCTGAACACCCTGGAGCTTCGGGCCTCGGCCGTCGGCAACCACGAGTTCGACGGCGGCTGGGCCGACCTGCAGGACCGCGTCATCGCCGGGGGCACCAACGCCCGGTTCCCCTACCTGGGTGCGAACGTCTACAAGAAAGGCACCACCGAGCCGGCCCTGCCGGAGTTCACCGTCCTGGATATGAACGGCATCAAGGTGGCCGTCATCGGCACGGTCACGCAGGAAGTTCCTTCCCTGGTGACCCCCGCCGGGATCGCCGACCTTGAGTTTGGCGATCCCGTGGACGCCATCAACCGGGCAGCCGCACGGATCACCGCGGAGAACCTGGCCGACGTCATCATCGTGGAAAACCACGACGGCGCCGGTTCGGGAACGGTGGAAGGCTCCACCTTGGAAGAGGAGGTGGCTGCCGGCGGTCCGTTCGCGAAGCTGGTCACCGAAACCTCCGCCGACGTTGATGCCATCTTCACCGGCCATACGCACAAGGAGTACGCCTGGGACGCGCCCGTCCCGGGCGCCGAGGGCAAGACCCGCCCGATTGTCCAGACGGGCAATTACGGCGAGAACGTGGGGCAGATCCAGCTCACCGTGGACACCGCCACCCGGCAGGTGACCGCGTACAAGGCCGGAAACGTGAAGCGCACCACGGATCCTGCCGCAGACCTGATCGCAGCCTACCCGCGCGTGGCCGCCGTCGACGCGATCGTCAGGAAGGCACTCGCGGACGCCGCCGTCGTCGGCAACCAGCCCGTTGGTGCTGTCACGGCGGACATCACCACGGCCTTCACCACGGATGCCGCCGGAGTGGCCAAACGTGATGACCGCAGCAGCGAATCCACCCTGGGCAACCTGGTGGCGGACTCGCTACTCAACTCGTTGCAGCCCGCCGAACTGGGCGGCGCCGAGATCGGCGTGGTCAATGCCGGCGGTTTGCGGAACGAGCTCTACTACGCCCCGGACGGCACCATCACCTACGCCGAGGCCAACGCGGTGCTCCCGTTCGTCAACAACCTGTGGACCACGTCCCTGACCGGTGCACAGTTCAAGACCCTGCTGGAGCAGCAATGGCAGACCAACCCGGACGGCACGGTTCCCAGCCGTGCCTACATCCAGCTGGGCCTGTCCGAGAACGTGAACTACACCTACGACGCCGCACGGCCCGCCGGTGACCGCATCACCTCCGTCCGCGTGAACGGGGCTGCGCTCGATCCGGCCAGGTCCTACCGGGTGGGCACCTTCAGCTTCCTGGCAACCGGAGGCGATAACTTCCGCGTTTTCACCGAAGGTGCCAACACCAAAGACTCGGGGCTGGTGGACCGTGACGCGTGGATCGGCTACCTGCAGGACAGCAGCCCAGTCTCGCCCGATTTCGCCCGGCGATCGGTGGCCGTCACAAACACCACCGCCAGTGAGGTCAAGCCCGGCGAAACGGTCAGCCTCACGGTCTCCAAGCTGGACCTGACCTCCCTGGGCAGCCCGGTCAACAAGACCCTCACGGCAGTGTTCACGGACACCGCCGGGGTTGTGACCGAGCTCGGGTCCGTGCCGGTCACAGCCGGTTCCGCAACAGTGAACCTGGCCGTCCCCTCAAGTGCCGCTGCCGGGCCGGGAACATTGGTCCTCACCGCGGCGGAATCGGGCACGAGGGTCACGGTAGGGGTCAAGGTGGCAGCAGCCGACCCCGCCGGACCGGTTTGCACGGCCCCGGTCAAGCCGGCACGGCCTGCGGACCTGGCCGGCCAGCTGAACTACGGCCAGGCCATGGCTGCCTACCGGGCCTGCCTGCGCGGCTGACGCCCCGCCTGAAGGTGTGAAAGGTCCGGAAATCCACGGACGCTCTCTCACTTAAGGCGCCATTTCCCCAGATGCTCTCTCACTCGTGAGAGAGCATCTGGGCTTTAATCGCATCAAGTGAGAGAGCGTCCCGGGGGTTTACAGCCCCAGGATGGCCCGGGCGATCTCGTCGGCGTCCCTTAGCGTCCGCTGGCCGCTCCGGTAGGCGGGCTGTCCGGGCTGCACGGCTTCCGCGGCGATGGCTGTTCCCCACTGCGAGGACGAGAGCTGCAGGCCCAGCACGTAAAGGTTCTCCGTCACGGACCCGTTCGCTGCCACCGGCCGGTAGGGGTGGGGCACAACATCCAGGCCCGTGGACTGCACGGGTGCGCCCTCCGCGGTCATCATCAGCCGCGGCCTGGCCAGCCCGTCCGCGAGCAGCTGCTCAAGCACCGGCGACTCGTTTGCGGACACCCTGTTGCCGGGCGCGAGCGCCTCCACCATGGTCCTTGCCGTCACGGGCGGTCCATCCACCCAGGGGGACGAGGCGGTAAACACAGCGTTCCTGCGGTCCACGCCGAACTTGGGGTCGGGCCCCACGAAGCTGACAATCCCGGCCCTTGCCAGCGCAGCCAGCTGCTCCGAGCGGAGCGCCGGCGGCCCGCTCGCAAGCCCTTCCACGAAGGACTCGAACCAGCCCCGCAGCCCGGCGACCCATGACTCGTCGGTGATGCCGCCGTCGGCCACTGCCGTTTTTAGGACCGCCCGGCCGCGGTGCAGGGCGCCGATGGCCATCTTCACCGGGTCATCCTCGCCCAGGGCTGAGCGGCGGGCGTCGTCGAGCAGGTATTCGACGACGGCGGCGTCAAGCTGGGTGCGCGAAGCGAAGGAACGTCCGGCCAGCGGCGCTGCCAGTCCGGGCAGGTCGAGCCGGTGCCGCGGGCCCACGTGCACGGCCAGGACGCTCTCGACACTGTCCTCCCACTTGGCAGCACTATGGGCATGCGGGTGCAGCGCCTCTTCAAGCGCGGTCAGGAAAGCAGCGGTATCGGGAACAGCGCCTGGCTGCGAGCGCACCAGAGTTGAGTAGTACGCCCAGAGCGTGTCGCGGTGCAGCAGCGGCCAGAGGTCGTGGTCGAAACCCGGCCGGATTCCCGCGGTGCGGAAGCGTTCCAGGGCGGCGTCGGTAAGGTACCGCAGGGTAACCGAAGCAGGATAGTAGCCGGCGAGCGCCGCTTTGGCCCGGTACGGCGTCCCCCGGCGTGAGGCGGCGATGATCAGCGGCTCCTGGCCGGACGGTTCGTAGTCCAGCTTCCCGCCGTTGCTGACGAACTTTCCGCCGCGGCCCTCGGTGAGCTGGCCCATGGCGTCAAAGAAGTTCAGGCCCATGCCGCGGACCAGGACGGGCTGGCCGGGGGGGATGGCCGCCCAGTCGACGTCGGCCGGCACCGCGGGCGGCAGGTACCGCAGGCCCAGCTGCTCCGCCGCGCCCTGCAGGTCACGCTGTTCCGGGTTCAGCCGGGACGGGACGTGCCCCAGGGCAAGCACCACGGCGTTGGTGCGGAACGTGGCTCCCCCCGCCAGGCCGACGTCGAACGTTCCGTCCGCGGCCCGGCGCACCGATTCGGCAGACGTTTCGTGGAATTCAATGGTGACGCCGTCGGGTGTCTTCTCCGTCAGCTCGTCCAGGGTGCAGCGGAGGTAGCGGCCGTACAGGGCCCGGCTGGGGAAGTCGCTGGATTCGAGGACGGCCAGTTCAGCCCGCTCATCAGCGGTGAGGGACGGCGACGGGTGTGCCTGCTGCCGCACCCGCCACTGGTCAAAGGTGGTCCCGGCGACGGGAGCGGCCAGGGCCGGGTCCTGAGGAACCAAGGTGGGATAGAAGGACTGCGTGTTCATCAGGTACAGCCGTGACTGCTGCGGCTGCCACACGTGCCCGGGCCCTGCCGGGTAGGGGTCGATGACGTCGATGTGGAGCTGCACCGGCTCGGTGCCGGTTGCGGCGTGCGCGGCCGTGTGGGCGAGCAGGCGTTCCAGAACGCTGGTGCCCCGGGGACCTGCACCGATGATGGAGGTCCGGATGCTCTGCGTTTTTTCCACGGCATCCAGCGTACGGGCTGAACGCGTGACTTGCCCGCCGGCAGCTAAGTTGTTTGGATGGCCCAATGACCACCACTGCAGCTGATTCAGCGCCCGAGCCCGTCGACGAGAATGTCTGGCTGGAGGAGATCTACGGCGAAGAGCAGCTTGCCTGGGTCAAGGAGCAGAACTCGCGCACCGAAGACCTCCTGGAGGATGCGGACTACGCCGGCCTGGAAGGAAGCATCCTGGAGGTGCTGGACTCCACGGACCGGATCGCCATGGTGGGCAAGCGCGGGGACTGGTACTACAACTTCTGGAAGGACCGCCACAACCCCAAGGGCCTGTGGCGGCGCACGGCGTGGGAGAGCTACTGCACGGATTCCCCCGAGTGGGATGTGCTGCTCGACGTCGATGAGCTGGCTGCAGCCGAGGGCCAGGAGTGGGTGTTCCACGGCGCAACCTTCCTCCGTCCCAATGCCGGCGAGCCTTACCGGCTGGCCCTGCTGGCGCTCTCTCCCGACGGCGGCGATGCGAACAGGTACCGTGAGTTCGACGTGGAGAGCCGGTCCTTCGTGGATCCGGCGCAGGGCGGTTTTGACCTGCCGACGGCGAAGGGCAACGTTTCGTGGCTGGACGCGGACACGCTGCTGGTCGCCTCCACCGCGGAGGGGCTGCCGAAGACCGCCTCGTCCTACGCCCGGACAGCGGTCACGCTGAAGCGCGGTGCGGAGCTGGCCGGCGCGCCCCTGCTGTTCGAGGTTCCCGAGCAGCACATGATGGCCGTGGTGGCGCACGACTCCACTCCCGGATACGAGCGGACGTTCGCCGTAGACTACATCGACTTCTTCAACCGGAAGAACCTGGTGCTGCGGGACGGAGAGTGGGTGCAGATCGACGTGCCCACCGACGTAAACGTCAGCGCGCACCGGGAATGGCTCCTGTTCCGCCCGCAGCAGGACTGGGTGATCGACGGAACCACGTACCCGGCCGGTTCACTGCTTGCCTGCGGGTTCGAGGACTATCTCGCCGGCGCACGGGAGCTGGCGGTGCTGTTCACCCCCGACGCCCGCACGTCGCTGCAGTCCTGGAGCTGGACCCGGAACTTCCTGCTGCTCAACCTCCTCAAGGATGTTTCGTCCGAAATCCGGGTCCTTGATCCTTCCCGCCCGGTTGACGGTCCGCGTGGCGCCTGGGCCGCCACGCTCCTCGACGCCTGCCCGCCCCTGCACGATGTCAACGCCTACGCCGTGGACGATGAGGACGCGGAAGCGTCCGACGGCGGCGCGGGTGACGACTTCTGGCTCGTCGCCACCGGGTTCACCACTCCCACCACGCTGATGCGCGGCACCCTGGAAAGGACCACAGACGGGACGCCCGGCGTGGTGAGCCGGCACGCCGTGGTGAAGGCGTCGCCGTCGTTCTTTGCAGACGCCGATTACGAAGTGCAGCAGCATTTCGCCGTGTCCGAGGACGGCACCCGTGTTCCCTACTTCCAGGTGGCCCCGCGGAACCTGGCGCTGGACGGGCAGAATCCCACGCAGCTTTCCGGCTACGGCGGGTTTGAGGTGTCCCGCACGCCGGCCTACAGCGGCACGGTGGGCAGGGCCTGGCTGGAGCGCCGCACCTCTCTGTCTGCCGGCGCTGACGGAGATGCTCCCCACTCCCGCGGCGGCGTCTACGTGGTGGCGAACATCCGCGGCGGCGGCGAGTACGGGCCGGCATGGCACCGCGCAGCCCTCCAGGAGAACCGGCACAAGGCCTACCAGGACTTCGCCGCCGTCGCCCGGGACCTCATGTCCCGCGGGGTCACCTCGCGCGAACGGCTGGGCTGCGTGGGCGGATCCAACGGCGGCCTGCTGGTGGGCAACATGCTCACCAAGTACCCGGAACTGTTCGGCGCCGTGTCCTGCGGGGTGCCGCTGCTGGACATGCGCCGCTACACCAGGCTGTCCGCAGGCCACTCCTGGATTGCCGAGTACGGCGACCCGGACGTCGCCGAGCAGTGGGAATACATCAGGACCTTCTCCCCCTACCACCTGCTCAAGGACGGGGTGGAATACCCGGAAACGTTCATCTGGACCGCAACCTCCGATGACCGGGTTGGTCCCGTCCAGGCGCGCAAGATGGCCGCGCGGATGCTGGCCATGGGCATTCCGAATGTCTGGTTCCATGAAGCTTTGGAGGGCGGCCACGCCGGCGCGTCCGACAACCGGCAGGCAGCCGCCCTGCAGGCACGGAGCCAGCACTTCCTGTGGAAGGCCCTGGCAGGCGGCCTGGCGTAGCGGTGGGCCTGGACCTGCGGCGGGCGGAACCTGCCGACGTTGAACGGCTGGCGGAGGTCCACGTCCGCTGCTGGCAGGAGACCTACCGCGGGATGCTCTCCTACGGGTTTCTCGACTCCCGGGTCCCGGCCGACCGGCTGCCCCTCTGGCGGCACCTGCTGAAGTCAGCCGAACCGGGGGTCGTGTGGGTGGCGTCCGACGGCGGCACCTTGGTTGGATTTGCGGGCGTCCACCACGTGCCCCCCGGGGATACGACGCATGCTGCCGCGCCGCCGTCGTCCGGAGACCTGGAACTTTGGGGACTGTACCTGCTGGCGTCACACCAGGGGCTGGGCCTGGGACGCCGCCTCCTCGAGGCCGCCCTGGGCACCAGCGCCGCGAGCCTGTGGGTGGCCGCGGACAACGGGCGCGCCATCGGCTTCTACCGGCACTTCGGCTTCGAACCGGACGGGGCCGCGGACACAATCCCGGACTGGGAACACCTCCGCGAAATCAGGATGGTCCGGGCGGAACAGCCCGTGGCGTGACGCCGGCCGAGGACAACCCCGGTGCGGTGTGAGGAATGCTGTGAGCGGGCCGGTGATCCGTTTTGCACTGCATGGCCCGTTCTGCGTATCCTTGGTGGGCTAGGAATAGCAATTGGAGACGTGCCAGAGCGGCCGAATGGGCTTCACTGCTAATGAAGTGTGGGGCACAACTCCACCGGGGGTTCAAATCCCCCCGTCTCCGCGTTTTGGCCCCGGTCCTGGACCGGGGCCTTTTTGCGTTCCCGGGCTCTTTGGCTTTTGGGATCCAGGCCTTTGGGCACCAGGGCCTTTCTGTCCGGTTCCTGCGTCCGGGGTACGGACACCGGGGGCCCCGCATGTTCTGCCGGTGGCAGGATGAACGGATGGCAGCAAGCAACACCGTGGATGGAACACCCGGGACCGCCCAGGCATGGAGTCCCCGCCTGGCCCTCCTGGTGGCCGCCACCTTCTTTATGGAATTCCTCGACGGCACCGTCCTCACAACGGCCATCCCCAATATCGCTGCCGACTTCCGGGTGCCGGCCCCGGACGTCAACATCACCATGACTGCCTACCTGCTCACCGTTGCCATGGGCATTCCGCTCAGTGGCTGGCTTGCAGAACGGTTCGGCGCCCGCCGGGTCTTTTGCCTCGCCATCGCCATCTTCACCATCGCGTCACTCGCGTGTTCGCTCAGCCAGGACCTCACCGCGCTCACCCTCAGCAGGATCGCCCAGGGATTTGGCGGTGCCATGATGGTGCCGGTGGGAACCCTCGTGGTCCTTCGCGGGACGCCCAAAGCCGACCTCCTGCGCGCCACCGCGTTCCTGGTATGGCCCGGGCTGCTTGCACCCGTCCTGGCTCCGCTGGTTGGCGGTGCGCTGACTACGTACCTGTCCTGGCACTGGATTTTCCTGATCAACCTGCCCCTGGGTGCAGCCGCATTCCTGGCGGCTCTCCGGCTGGTGCCTGCAGGAGCGGGCGACGGCGGGCGGCGGCTGGACTGGCTGGGGCTGGCCCTCACCACGCTCGGGGTGGGGGCACTGGTGGTGGGCCTCGAACTGGCGAGCACGCATCCGGACGCTCCCTGGGCTGCCCTGAGTGCCGCATCAGGAGCGGTTGCCCTGGCGTGCGCCGTGCTCTGGATGCGCAGGGCCCGCAATCCACTCTTTGACCTGGGTGTTTTCAGCACCCGCACATTCAGGGCGATGGCAACCGGCGGGTTCGCCTACCGGCTGACCATCAGCTCCGTCCCCTTCCTGCTGCCGCTGATGTTCCAGGCCGGGTTCAGCTGGTCCCCCCTGCAAGCCGGTGCCATGGTGGCTGCGGTCTTTATCGGCAACATCGGCATCAAGCCGGCCACAACTCCCCTGATCCGGCGCTTTGGCTTCAAGGCAATGCTCGTGTTTGCCTCCTTGGCTTCCGCAGCGACCTTCGCCCTCTGTGCCCTGCTGACCGCGGACACCCCCGAGCCGCTGACCTTTGCACTGCTGGTCTGCAGCGGGGCCTTCCGCTCCATGGGTTTCTCCGCCTACGCCTCGGTCCAGTACGCGGACATCGCCCCTGCGCAGCTCACCTCGGCGAACGTGGTCTCAGCAACACTGGTCCAGCTCGCTGCCGCTGCCGGCATCGCCGTGGGAGCCCTGCTCATCCGGCTGTTCGACGGACTCAGTGCTTTCCCTTCCGACGCCGCCGGCCCCTTCCGCGGAGCATTCCTCGCGATGGCGGTGCTGATGCTCGCGAGCACCGCGGACAGCCTGTTCCTGCCGCGGCACGCCGGCGCGGAAGTCAGCCAGCGCAGAGCCGAACGGGTCTGAACACAGCGGGCTTGGCTCAGCGGGATTTGCGCCAGCTGGCCCGGCGTCAGCCCGCTGGTCTTGGCATCTCCCGCGTCAGCCCGCCTGGGCCAGCACCAGCGGGAGGACAGCTCCCGCACCCGCCTGGCGAAGCGCCCGGCCGGCAACTGTAAGCGTCCATCTACTGTCCACGATGTCGTCTATCAGCATCACGCTGCCGCCCTGCAGGGAACCCAGCGCCGCCTCAAGTTCGGGCCCCACCACCAGGCGGTCCCACACCCCCGCCAGGCGGTAGGCACTGTTGCCGCCACGGCTTCCGGTGGGACCCCCGTGGCCCAGCTGTAGCTCTCCCAGGTACGGGATGCGCCCGATTTCGGAAATGCCCCTGGCAAGGGAGCCCACGAGTTCCGGCTTGCTTCGCGAGGGGACACTGACGATGCCTGCAGGCCTTCCTGCGCCGCTCCAGCCGGGATTGAGTGAGTCTCCGGCGCCCCACTCGCGCAGAACCTGGACGCAGGCTTGCAGCATGCCCGGATCGACCGGCCGGTCTGCGGCGCCGGCCGCGAACAGCTCGCGCAGTGCACCGCCCCAGCCAAGATCGGTAAGCCTTGCCAGGACGCGCCCCTCTGCGAGCCCCTCACCGGGTTTGAGCTTTCCCTTCACCGGAACTCCGAGGCGGTCCATTCCGCTGGGCCACTGCAGCCGCGCCTCCAGCACGCCGCCCGCCTTGCTGAGGGTCTGGCTGGCCGCGGCCATGGCCTTTTCAGCGATGTCTGCCCGGAACCACTGACCGGCGCAGTTGTCGCACCGGCCACAGGCGTGCGCGGTCTCGTCGTCCAGGACTGAGGTGATGTACTCCATCCGGCAACCGGCCGTGTCCTGGTAAATCACCATGGAGTCCTGCTCGTCCACGCGGGCTTCAGAAATGCGCTGGTACCGCTCGGCGTCGTATATCCAGGGCTGGCCGGTGGACCGCCATCCGCCACCCACCCGTTCCACTGCCCCGTCCACCGAGAGGACCTTCAGCAGCAGTTCCAGCGGAGTGCGGCGAAGGTCAACCCGCGCTTCTAGGGCAACTGTGGAAAGTGCGGTGCCTGCTTCTGCCAGGGCGGTAAGGACGGCCGCTGCCTTCTCTTCAGAGGGCATGGAGGCGGTGGCGAAGTACTGCCAGATGTCGCGGTCCTCCGGGCCGGGAAGCAGCAGGACGTCGGCGTTGGCCGCCCCACGGCCTGCACGGCCCACCTGCTGGTAGTACGCAACGGGGGAAGATGGCGCGCCGAGGTGGACCACGAAGCCCAGGTCTGGTTTGTCGAAGCCCATCCCCAAGGCTGAGGTGGCCACGAGGGCCTTGACCTGGTTGTCCTTCAGGAGCTGTTCTGCCCGCTCCCTGTCGGCGGGGTCGGTGCGGCCCGTATAGGCGAGCACTTCGTGGCCGGCCTCGGCCAGCAGCCGGGCCGTGTCCTCTGCGGCGGACACCGTCAGGGTGTAGATGATTCCGCTGCCCGGCAGGTCCGCCAGATGCGTCAGCAGCCAGCCAAGGCGCTGTTTGGCGTCTGGGAGGGACAGGACGCCCAGCCGCAGGGAGTCCCGGCCAAGCGCACCGCGGATTGTCAGGACGCCGGCCCCGAGCTGCTCCTCGATGTCGTGCACAACCCGCGAGTTGGCCGTGGCGGTGGTGGCGAGCACCGGGACCGTGTCCGGCAACTGGGTAATCAGGTCCGCGATCCGGCGGTAGTCGGGGCGGAAATCGTGGCCCCAGTCGGAAATACAGTGGGCCTCGTCAATCACCAGCAGGCCGGTCCGCCGGATCAGTTCCGGCAGCTGGTTTTCGCGGAAGGAGGGGTTGGTCAGCCTTTCCGGCGACACCAGCAGGACGTCCACCTGGTCAGCGGCGAGCTGTTCGCGGACGGTGTCCCATTCCAGCTGGTTGGCGGAGTTGATGGCCACTGCCCGCACCCCGGCGCGGGCGGCGGCAGCCACCTGGTCCCGCATCAGGGCCAGGAGGGGCGACACGATGAGGGTGGGCCCGGCGCCCCTGCGCCGTAGCAGCAGCGAAGCCACGAAGTAGACTGCCGATTTTCCCCAGCCGGTGCGCTGGACCACCAGGGCCCTCCGGCCGCCGTCGACCAACGCCTCGATTGCTTCGAACTGGCCCTCGTGGAAGCCTGCCGTCGGGTTGCCGACCAGCTCGCGGAGAACCTCGAGGGCCTGTGCATGCGTTGCTGTCGAGGGAGGGCCGTCAGTGGTTGCAGGTTCAGAAAGCCCGGTTTCAGAAAATGCTGGTTCGGAGAGTGCGGTTTCGGTTAAAGCTGGTTCAGGAAATCTGGCGTGCTGGTTATCGACCATTGATTCAGTATCCCAGCCACGTCCGACACCCGGGAGCACGGCCACCGCTATGTGGATTTCGGACACCAAGGGGGCCGAAGGCGATTACTCCAGATGTGCTTATCCACAAACATAGCCCTCCCTCAATTGCCGAGATCCGGCTGCACCGTAAGATAAAGCCCGTGACTAGCGAACAGACAACGGCTTTTGACCTTTCGGCATCCTTCAAGGCGTACGACGTCCGGGGCATCGTAGGCGAGTCCATCACCGCCGAAATCGTCGAAGCCGTGGGGGCCGCTTTCGTGGACGTCCTCAAACTCGAAGGCCAGACCATCCTGGTGGGCGGCGACATGCGCCCGTCCTCCCCGGACTTCAGCAAGGCTTTCGCCAACGGCGCAGCCACCCGTGGCGCCAACGTTGAGCTGCTGGACCTGATCTCCACTGATGAGCTCTACTTTGCCTGCGGTTACCTGAACCGTGCCGGCGCTACCTTCACCGCCAGCCACAACCCCGCCGGCTACAACGGCATCAAGATGTCCAAGGCCGGCGCGGTGCCCATCTCCTCCGAGTCCGGGCTCAAGGACATCCAGGCGCTGGCCGAGCAGTACCTCAATGCAGGTTCCATGCCCGTGGCCGAAAAACGCGGGCAGATCGGCGTCAGGGACGTGCTCAAGGACTACTCCGAGTACCTCCGCAAGCTGGTGGACCTTTCCGGCTCCCGGCCGCTCAAGGTAGTGGTGGACGCGGGCAACGGCATGGCCGGCCTCACCACCCCCGCTGTGCTGGGCGACACCCTGCTCCCCAAGCTTCCCCTTGACATCGTTCCCCTGTACTTCGAGCTGGACGGATCCTTCCCCAACCACCCCGCCAACCCGCTGGAGCCGGAAAACCTCCGCGACCTGCAGGCGGCAGTGGTAAAGCACGGCGCAGACATCGGCCTTGCCTTCGACGGCGACGCCGACCGCTGCTTCGTGGTGGATGAAAAGGGCAACCCTGTGTCGCCGTCGGCCATCACCGGCATGGTGGCGCGCCGCGAGATCGCCCGCGCGAAGGCACAGGGTGAAGCAACACCCACGATCATCCACAACCTGCTCACCTCACGCGCCGTATCAGAGCTCGTAGAGCACGACGGCGGCCGCGCCGTCCGCACCCGCGTGGGCCATTCCTTCATCAAGGCCGTCATGGCAGAGGAAGGCGCGGTCTTCGGCGGCGAACACTCGGCCCACTTCTACTTCCGCGACTTCTGGAACGCTGACACGGGCATGCTGGCGGCCATGCACGTCCTGGCAGCCCTGGGCGAACAGGACGGCCCCCTGTCCGAACTGGGCCGGGAATACGAGCCCTACGTCAGCTCCGGTGAAATCAACTCCGAAGTGGAGGACAAGCCCGCTGCCGTAGAGCGCGTCCGCGCAGATTTCGCCGGCGAGGACGTCACCATCGATAACCTGGACGGCAGCACGTTCACGGCCAACGACGGCAGCTACTGGTTCAACCTGCGGCCGTCCAACACCGAGCCCTTCCTCCGGCTCAACGCGGAAGCCACGGACCAGGCCACCATGGAACGCATCCGCGACCGGGTCCTGGCGATTGTCCGGGCGTAGGGCAGCATGACGGAAAGCACGGGGCCCGCAACCCAGGAACAGGGTTCCGGCCACCAGGACTCCTGGCGGGACTCAGTACCCGAGGGCACGGCCACGGACCTGGAGAACCTCCTGGGGACGGGCGTCAGCGCCGCCCAGGAACAACTCCAGCGCAACGGCGGCTTCCTCCCCTTCGCGCTGACCGTACAGAACGACGGCGAGGTGCGGCTGGTGGCGGTCTCTCCGGCAGATGCCGGCGAAGGTTCGGACGGGGATTTCGACGCCGAGGCCATGATCGGCGACCTCACCGCCCTGCTGCAGCAGAACCGCGAAGACTTCCGGGCTGCCGCCATCGTGTGCGACATCCTGCTGGTTGAGGAGGACTCCGACGCCATCCACGTGGCAGCTGAGCACCGCGACGGATCTGTCTTTGCAGCCGTTTTGCCCTACGCGGCCAACGCCGGGACGCAGACGTGGGAATTCGGCGAACTGGCCGCCGACGCCAGCGAGCCTGCCATCTGGGTGGACTAGACCGGCGAGGCCCCCATGAAGATTAACGCCTTCGCCGACGTGAGCCTCCGGGCTTTGATGGTGCTTGCGGCGGCTCCAGGTGGCGCGTTGCTGACAACACAAAACATTGCCGACTCGGTGGGAACCCCCTACAACCATGTGAGCAAAGCGATGACGAAGCTCCGCAGCCTGGGACTGATCGAGGTGGTCCGCGGCCGGGCAGGCGGTTCCCGGCTCAGCCACGCCGGCCGCGTTGCCACCGTTGGGCAGGTCCTGCGCCAGCTCGACACCCGGACAGACGCAGCGGATTGCGTGGCCCCCGGGGGCAACTGCCCGCTGATCAACGAGTGCAGGCTCCGCGCAGCGCTGGCCAGGGCCCGCGAAGCTTTTTACCGGGAACTCGATTCCGTGGTGATAGCGGACCTCCCGGGTTCCCGGCAGATGGCCCCCGTCTTCGACATGATCGGACTGCGCCCGGGACTCTGATCCCGTGTCTGTTCGAACTGCCCTGCGGCGCCCCTTCGGAAGACTCTGTTACCGGCCGATTTGCGTCAGATTTCTACAAGCTGTAGAACTTGGGTATGAAAACTTGCATTTTGAATGCAGGTATTCGCGAAGGCCGGACGAAGGCCCCGGTCACTACCCTCAGGAGTTCCCATGCTCTCGGAAAAATCCCGCCCCGTCATTGAAGCAACCCTGCCGCTTGTGGGTTCTCGGATTGGTGCCATCACGCCCAAGTTCTACGCCCGCCTCTTCGCCGCCCACCCCGAACTCCTGGACGGCCTGTTCAGCCGTTCCAACCAGCGCTCCGGCAACCAGCAGCAGGCGCTGGCGGGCAGCATCGCCGCCTTCGCCACCCACCTTGTGAACAACCCGGGCACCCTTCCCGAGACCGTCCTGTCCCGCATCGCCCACCGGCACGCCTCCCTGGGAATCACTGAGCCGCAGTACCAGGTGGTCTACGAGCACCTGTTCGCTGCCATCGCCGATGACCTGGCCGAGGTCATCACACCGGAGATCGCCGAGGCCTGGACCGAGGTGTACTGGCTGATGGCCGACGCCCTGATCAAGCTCGAGAAGGGGCTCTACGCCGCGCAGTCCAACGACAGGATGTGGATGCCGTGGCGGGTAGCAGCCAAGACCCCTGCCGGTGCGGGCTCCATGACCTTCACCCTTGAGCCGGCGGATGACACCCCCGTCACCGACGCGTTGCCCGGCCAGTACATCAGCGTCAAGGTAACCCTGCCGGAAGGCCTCCGCCAGGTCCGCCAGTACTCCCTGTCCGGCGAGGCCGGTACCAGCCGCAGCTTCACCACCAAGCTCGACGACGGCGGCGAGGTGTCCCCCGTGCTCCACAACAGCGTGCAGGTGGGCGACGTCCTGGAGATCTCCAACCCCTACGGTGAGATCACCCTCAAGGACGGCGACGGCCCGGTAGTCCTGGCGTCCGCCGGTATTGGCTGTACTCCCACCGCGTCCATTCTTCGTTCACTGGCGGAAGCCGGATCCGAACGGCAGGTGCTGGTGCTCCACGCGGAAAGCACCCTGGACAGTTGGGCGCTGCGCAGCCAGATGACGGACGACGTCGAACGCCTCGATGGCGCCGAACTACAACTGTGGCTCGAACAGCCGGTAGCCGGAGCCAAGGAAGGCTTCATGACCCTGCGCGAGGTGGACCTTCCCGCCGACGCGTCGCTGTACCTGTGCGGCCCGCTGCCGTTCATGAAGAACATCCGCAACGAGGCCATCAACGCGGGCATCCCTGCGACGCGGATCCACTACGAGGTCTTCGGCCCGGACATCTGGCTGGCCAGCTAGGCCCCACTCCCCCGGAGTTTTTGTCCAGATCCGCAGGCTTAACCGGCCTCGAGCCCTGCATATCTGGACAAAAACTCATTGGCATACGACGGCGGCGCCGCACCTTTTTCTCGAAAGGTGCGGCGCCGCCGTCGTACTGTTTATCCCCGGGGATCAGCTGTGGTCAGCCATCCGCTCCTTGAGGGCGTCAAGTTCGGAGCGCAGGGCCTCCGGGAGTGAGTCGCCGAACTTTGCGTACCATTCCTCGATGGAGGCCAGTTCAGCGTCCCATTCCTCGCGGTCGACGCGGACAGCGTCCTCCACCTGGGCGTGGGTGAGATCCAGGCCGGTGAGGTCCAGCGAGTCGCCTGTGGGCACGAAGCCGATGGGGGTCTCGACGGCGTCCGCCTTGCCCTCGAGACGCTCGATGGCCCACTTGAGCACACGCGCGTTGTCGCCGAAGCCGGGCCACGCGAAGCCGCCGTCGGCGGTGCGGCGGAACCAGTTCACCAGGAAGATGTGCGGCAGCCGCTCCGGATTGGCCTTGCCGGAGACGCTGATCCAGTGCTTCAGGTAATCGCCGGCGTCGTAGCCGATGAAGGGAAGCATGGCCATGGGGTCGCGGCGCAGCACGCCGACCTGGCCTGCAGCGGCGGCCGTGGTCTCCGAGGAGAGCGTGGAGCCCATAAAGATGCCGTTGGACCAGCTGCGGGCCTGGGTTACCAGGGGAACCGTGGTCTTGCGGCGGCCGCCGAAGAGGATGGCGGAGAGCTCAACACCCTCGGGGCTGTGGTATTCTTCGGCCAGCATGTCGATCTGCGAAATCGGGGTGCAGAACCGGGAGTTCGGGTGGGCTGCCGGCTTGTCGGAGTCGGGCGTCCAGGAGTTGCCCTGCCAGTCGGTCAGGTGCGCGGGCACCTCGTCCGTCATGCCCTCCCACCACACGCCGCCGTCGTCGGTCAGTGCCACGTTGGTGAAGATGCTGTGGCCCTTGGCGATGGCACGCATTGCGTTCGGGTTGGTGCCCCAGCCGGTACCGGGGGCCACGCCGAACAGGCCGGCCTCCGGGTTGGTGGCGCGCAGTTCGCCTTCCTTGCCGATCCGCATCCAGGTGATGTCGTCTCCGAGGGTCTCCACCTCCCAGCCCTTTATGGTGGGATCCAGCAGGGCCAGGTTGGTCTTGCCGCAGGCTGACGGGAAGGCAGCGGAGATGTAGTACTTCTTCTTCTCCGGCGAGGTCAACTTGAGGATGAGCATGTGCTCGGCCAGCCAGCCTTCGTCGCGGGCCATGACCGAGGCGATGCGCAGGGCGTAGCACTTCTTGCCGAGCAGGGCGTTGCCGCCATAGCCCGAGCCGAAGGACCAGATGGAGCGCTCCTCGGGGAAATGGACAATCCACTTGTCCGGGTTGCACGGCCACGGAACATCCGCCTGGCCGGCTTCGAGAGGCGCACCCAGGGAGTGCAGCGCGGGGACGAAGAACGCGTTGGTCTCGGTCATCTTGTCCAGCACGGCGGTGCCGATGTTGGCCATGATCCGCATGGAGGCCACAACGTAGGCGCTGTCCGTGATCTCGACGCCGTACTTGGGATCCTCTGCGTCAAGGTGGCCCATGACGAACGGGATGACGTACATGGTGCGGCCGCGCATGGACCCGGAGAACAGGCCGCGCAGCTTTTCCTTCATTTCGGAGGGCGCCATCCAGTTGTTGGTGAACCCGGCGTCGCGCTTGTTCTCTGAGCAAATGAAGGTCTGCTCTTCAACGCGTGCCACATCGGCGGGATCGGAGAAGGCCGCAAAGGAGTTGGGGAACAGTTCCGGGTTCAGCCGGGTCAGTGTCCCTGCCGCCACGAGCTCGTCAGTCAACCGGGTGTTTTCCTCTTCGGACCCGTCCACCCAATAGATGCGGTCCGGCTGCGTTAGCTCTGCAACCTCCTCGACCCACGCCAGCAGGCCGGCATGTGTTGTGGGTGCTTTCTCAAGCAACGGCTTCTGCGCCAGATCGCCCATTTCGGTTCCCTTTCTTGGGGTACATCGGTGTGAGCTAAATGCTATGGTCCGGACCACTGCCATTTTTGGGACGTAGGCTGATCTTTTGCGGCCACAAAAATGGAATTCCGCGGGAAATCAAGGAATTTCGCAGCCAAAATTCGGAATTAAGTGACGAAGGTCACCTAGACCGGTCTAGTTGCGGAGATTACATGCCTTCCGATTTGTCATGGCAGCCACCCCTCGCGTAAAGTAATTCGAGGTTCAGGGAGAGAGGTTCTTCTCCAGGAACACGAGATGCGCCCATAGCTCAGCTGGATAGAGCGTCTGTCTACGGAACAGAAGGTCAGGGGTTCGAATCCCTTTGGGCGCACCAATCAGGTCCGCTCCGGTTCGCCGGGGCGGACTTTTTGCGTTAAGCCGCGCAACGTACGTTAAGCAGCGCAGCTTGCGTTAAGCAGCAAGACCTACGTTGGGCAGTGCTTACGGACGGGCAGTCCGGATATCCGGCGTTCCTTACACGGCGGACACGGAACACCCCGCCGCACCCGGGCGTAGGCTTTCCCCATGATGCCCGAGCCTGTTGAGCAGGAATTTGACGTTGTTGTTATCGGCGCCGGCGCCGTCGGAGAAAACGTTGCGGACCGCGTGGCGCAAGGCGGCCTCTCCGTGGTGCTGGTGGAAGCCGAACTGGTGGGCGGAGAGTGCTCCTACTGGGCATGCATGCCGTCCAAGGCGCTGCTTCGGCCCGGCACTGCACTTCATGCGGCCCAGACAACCCCGGGCGCCAAGGAAGCTGTTACGCGGACACTTGACGCGGCAGCGGTCCTCAAGCGCAGGGACCACTTCACGTCCAACTGGCAGGATGACAGCCAGGTCGCCTGGGTCAAGGATTCCGGGATCGACCTCATCAGGGGCCACGCCTGGCTCACCGCCCCTCAGATCGTCCAGGTCGCGGGCCTGGACGGAACCTCGCACCGGCTGCGCGCCCGCCACGCAGTGGTGCTGGCCACCGGCTCCATGCCCAACACTCCTCCCATTGAGGGGCTCGAGGACGTGCAGGTCTGGGGAACGCGGGAGGCCACGTCCGCAAGCGAGGTACCCGAGCGGCTGGCGGTCCTGGGCGGCGGCGTTGCCGGGACCGAGCTTGCCCAGGCATTCGCCCGCCTCGGGTCTGCGGTGACTCTCGTTACGCGCAGCAGGCTGCTGGGCAAGTACCCGGAGGAGGCCGCCAGCCTTGTGGCAGCGGGCCTCCGCGCGGATGGTGTGGAACTCCGCCTTCACACCGAGACTCAAAGCATCAGCACCAACGACGACGGCACGTTCAGCCTGCGGCTGGGCGACGGGACCACCGTCACGGCGGACAAGGTACTCGTATCCACCGGCCGGCACCCCGCACTGGAAGGCCTGGGCCTGGAGAGTATCGGCGTCGAACCGGATGACAGCGGCCGGCTGGCCATCAGCACGGACAATTCCGGCCTGGTGCAGGGCGTACCCGGCGAAGGGCCCTGGCTGTATGCGGTCGGTGACGCCGCCGGCAAGAACCTTCTGACGCACCAGGGAAAGTACGAGGCACGGGCCACGGGCGACGCCATCGCAGCCCGCGCCAGGGGTGAACTGAACGGCGCACCGGAGGACTGGAGCCGGTACTCCCAGACAGCCAACCAGCACGCAGTACCGAATGTAGTGTTCACCGATCCTGAACTGGCCACCGTGGGCCGCACGCTGGAGACCGCCCGCCAGGACGGCTTCAACGCCTCTTCAGTGGAGCTTCCCATCCGGGTGGCAGGGTCCTCGCTGCATTCGGAGAACTACGAGGGCTGGGCCCAACTGGTTGTTGACGAGGACCGACAGGTGCTCCTGGGGGCCACGTTCGCCGGGCCGGATGTGTCCGAGCTCCTGCATGCCGCAACCATCGCCGTGGTGGGCGAGGTGCCGTTGAACCGACTATGGCATGCGGTGCCCTCCTACCCGACGATCAGTGAGGTTTGGCTGCGCCTTCTTGAGAAGTACGGTCTCTGAAGATCGGCCCGCTGGGCTTCTATTTGAACTGACTGGTCAGTTTAGTTAGGCTGGGAGCAGATGCATTCCGCGAAAGGCCAATCTTGCTCTCAGCACAACGGCTCTCTGCCCATGGCCGCAGGGATCCCCTCCTGCCGGCAACTTCACTCCACGTCCGGCGGGGCGAACTCCTGCTGGTGACCGGCGGACGTCAGGACTACCGGACGGCCCTCGCCCTGCTCCTCAGCGGGCGAATGAAGCCGACCGGAGGGTTCGTCAGCTGGGACGGCGGCGAACGGCTCAAAGCGCGGCGGCTCGCGAGCGCCCTGGTGGACTCCCCCGGCGTCAACGAGCCCGAGCAGCACCTCAGTGTGCGCGACCTGGTTACCGAGGACCTGGCCTTGATCCCGCGCCGTTACCGCGGCGCCCTGGTGAGCGGCCCCTGGCTGAAGGTGAACAGTTTCGAAGACATCGCGGACCTTTGGACGGAACAACTGGACCCTGCACGGCGGCTCGAACTCCTGACTGCGCTGGCCTTGGCGAACCCGCACACGGACCTGCTGGTGGTCGATTCCCCTGACCGGCATACCGCCGACGCCGCTGACTGGCTGCCGAGGCTGCAGCGTCTGGCATCCGACGCCGGACGGCCGCTCGCCGTCGTCGCCACTGTTGGCGCCCTCCCGCCGTCGTGGGACGGACCCGCCGCAGCGATTGGCAATGCCGTCCCCCTTGAAACCCCCATGCGTGGGGATGGCGGGGAACCTGATGCCGCAAACACTCCTGAACTCGAAACCGAGGTTGCCACGTGACGGTACTGCGGCTGGCCCGCTCCGAACTTAAGCGCATGACCGCCGGGCTGATGCCCAAACTCACAATCCTTGCGCTGACCATGGTCCCGCTGCTCTATGGGGCGGTGTACCTGTACGCAAACTGGGACCCCTACGGCAACCTGGACAACCTCGATGCGGCCCTGGTGGTGGAGGACGCAGGTGCCACAACCAGCGACGGCACACGCCTTGAAGCCGGGGCAAAGGTGGCCGAGAGCCTGGCGGACGGCAATGTTTTCCACTGGATCCCGGTGGCCACCGCGCAGGAGGCGGACCAGGGGGTCAGCAGCGGGGACTACGCCTTCGCCCTGAAAATCCCCCAGGACTTTTCGGCGAACCTGGTATCCCCTGGCAGCTTTGATTCCGCCACCCAGGCCATGCTCAACGTCACCACCAACGATGCCAACAACTACCTGCTGAGCACCATCGTGGATAAGCTCACCACCGCAGTGCACAGCACGGTGGCCACCGAGGTGGGCGAGGAAACCGCAAACCAGCTGCTGACGGGTTTCGGGACCATCCACTCGCAGATGGTCAAGGCAGCGGACGGCACCAGCCAACTGGCCGACGGCGTTGCTGGGCTACGCGACGGGGCTGCCACCCTCCACGACGGCACCTCAGCCCTGAGCAGCGGAGCCGGCGAGCTGTACGCGGGCCAGGTGAAACTCCGGGATGGAGCCAGCCAGCTGACCGACGGCGCGGGCCAGCTCAGCAGCGGCCTGTCCACGCTGAAGGACAAGACGGCCACGCTGCCCACGGACTCCCAGACGCTCGCTGCGGGGGCAGCCCAGGTGGCTGCCGGAAACGCGCAGCTGAACGCCAAAGTGCAGGATGTCGCAGCCCAGCTGGATGCCGCTGACCAGGGGCTCCGGGAACGGGTGGTGGGATCGAACAGCAGGCTCGTCGCAGAAGGCGTCC